>CALZQD010000128.1 GCA_945828175.1 uncultured Bacteroidales bacterium
AATTTTATCATCTTTTTGACTCTTTTAGGAGTCAACTTTTTTCAGGGTGAGACATTTTCATCCTGAACTACAAAAATTATTGAAATATCTAATATCATATCCTGAATTTGTTATATCTTTGCAGTCTAATTCATAACAGTGTAAATCAAATGGCGCGACCGATCAAAGAAACCCCGGTTCTTTTCGGTGAGGAGGCCCGTCTTTTCGAGGAACGGATGAAAAATCCTCCCAAAGAATCTAAAATCGACCGTCGCAGACGCGAAGCAAATTATCACGCTGCATTATCAATGTTCGTTTAATAACCTATGTACTAACCTATGACGCCTGACAAAATCTCACAGCTCTTCAGCATTCGCTGTCTCGGCAAAGGCGAGACCGTCTCGACCTTCGACTGCGGCGACGAAGACCTGAACGATTTTATCCTTCACGAAGCTGCCGGTTATCGTCAGGCGCATCTTGCTGTCACTTATGTCATTGAGTCAAAAGATTCGCGACGGGTCGTCGGCTTTTTCAGCCTTGCCAACGACCGTCTGCTCATTTCATATTTCGATATCCTGAGCGAGTTCAAGCCCTCGCGCAGAAAGCCGCCGGCCGACGAAAAGCAGCTTAAAAGCTATCCCGCCGTAAAAATCTGCCGTCTCGGTATCGACTGGACGGCTAAAGGCCTTGCGCTCGAGACTTTCATTCTCGACTTTGTCAAGTCGTATTTCGCCTTCGACAACGTAACCGGCTGTCGCTTCATCACCGTCGACGCAAACCCCGACGACACAAGCTTCTACCGTCAGAACGGCTTCGTACCTCTGAGCTCCGACGCCGTTCCCGGCCACCCCACACCCCTCTACTTCGACCTCGCCGTAATCGACGACTGACTCCTTTCGTGCCCCTGCCCTCTCTTCATTTTGTAGGCTCGGAATAAATGATTAAATTTGCAGTCTATTATACAACGATTATAATAACAAACAATCATAAAAGTCACAAACGACAATGGCAATCGAAATCAAAGGACTCACAAAACGCAGTGAGAACTATTCACAGTGGTATAACGAGCTTGTAGTCAAAGCCGACCTCGCCGAGCAGTCTGCCGTGCGAGGATGTATGGTCATCAAACCCTATGGCTATGCCATATGGGAGAAAATGCAGCAGACCCTCGACCGTATGTTTAAGGAAACAGGCGTTCAGAACGCATACTTCCCCCTGCTGATACCGAAATCATTCCTCTGCCGCGAGGCCGAGCACGTCGAAGGCTTCGCCAAAGAATGTGCCGTCGTCACTCACTATCGTCTCAAAAACGACCCCAACGGCAAGGGCGTCGTCGTCGACCCCGATGCTCGTCTCGAAGAAGAGCTCATCGTCCGTCCGACCTCTGAGACCATCATCTGGGGCACATATAAAAACTGGATTCACAGCTACCGCGACCTACCCGTGCTCTGCAACCAGTGGGCCAACGTCATGCGCTGGGAGATGCGCACCCGCATGTTCCTCCGCACATCGGAATTCCTCTGGCAAGAAGGCCACTGCGCCCACGCAACAGCCGAAGAGTCTGAGGCCCGCACCGTCCAGATGATCAACCTCTACGCCGACTTCGCCGAAAAATATATGGCTATGCCTGTCATCAAAGGCGTCAAGAGCGCCAACGAACGCTTTGCCGGCGCGCTCAACACCTACACCATCGAGGCCATGATGCAGGACGGCAAGGCCCTCCAGTCGGGCACATCGCACAACCTCGGCCAGAACTTCGCCAAGGCATTCGACGTCACCTTCGTCAACAAAGACAACAAACCCGAATATGTCTGGGCCAACTCGTGGGGCGTATCGACCCGTCTGATGGGCGCCCTCATCATGACACACTCCGACGACAACGGCCTCGTGCTTCCTCCCCACCTCGCTCCCATCCAGGTCGTCATCGTGCCTATCTTCAAGAACGACGAGCAGCTCGCCGCCATCACTGAAAAGGTCATGCCCATCGTCGAGCGCCTCACCCAGCTCGGCATCAGCGTCAAATATGACGACGCCGACAACAAGCGTCCCGGCTTCAAATTCGCCGACTACGAGCTCAAGGGCGTGCCCGTGCGTCTCGCCATCGGCGCCCGCGACGTCGAGAACGGCACCGTCGAGCTCATGCGCCGCGACACCCTCGAGAAAGAGACACTCCAGCTCGCCGGCATCGCCGACCATATCAACACCCTGCTCGAAGACATCCAGGCCAACATCTACAACAAGGCCCTCAAGATGCGCGAGGAGAAAACCTATATCTGCGACTCTTACGACGAGTTCAAGGAGAGAATCGAGGACGGCGGCTTCTTCCTCTGCCACTGGGACGGCACGACCGAAACCGAGGAGCGCATCAAAGAAGAGACCAAGGCCACTATCAGATGTATCCCTCTCGACGGCGACGACACCCCCGGTGTCTGCATGGTTACAGGCAAGCCCTCGGCTCGCCGCGTGATTATCGCCCGAAACTATTAATCGGCCGACAGCGATGGAGAAGCCTGTAATCGCCATAGTCATACCGTGCTACAACGAGAGCGCCGTGCTCCCGATCACCCTGCCGCGCCTGCTCGCCGTGCTCGACCGCCTCGCAGCCGAAGGCCTCGCCTCCGACCGCAGCTACATACTCTGCAGCAACGACGGCAGCCGCGACGACACATGGGCCGTAATCGGCCGATGGCACGAGCAAGACCCGCGCGTCAAAGGCATCTCCCTCGCCCACAACCGTGGCCACCAGTATGCACTGCTTGCCGGCCTCGAGTCGGTCATCGGCCGCTGCGACGCCGCAATCTCTATCGACGCCGACCTCCAGGACGACCCCGATGCCATCATCGAGATGGTCAGGCTCTTCAACGAGGGCAAGGAAATCGTCTTCGGCGTCAGGGCGAGCCGCGACAGCGACACGTGCTTCAAGCGCACCACCGCCCGCGCCTTCTATAAATTCCAGAAGGCCATGGGGCTCGACACGGTCTACGACCACGCCGACTACCGCCTGATGAGCAACCGCGCTCTCGAGATGCTTGCCGAATACGGCGAGTCGAACCTCTTCCTGCGCGGCATTATCCCCCAGCTCGGGCTGAAGACCGCCATCGTCAGATACGACCGCGCGCCTCGTGCCGCCGGCGAGTCGAAATACCCGCTGTCGAAGATGCTGTCGTTCTCTATCGACGGTATCACGAGCTTCTCGGCACGCCCGATGCGACTGATTTTCCTCACCGGCCTCACCCTGCTGCTCGCCGACATCATCGTGGCCCTTTATGTGTTCATCAGCTACTTCGCTCACCCCGTCCTCTCGGGCTGGGCGTCGCTGATGCTTTCGATCTGGTTCCTCGGCAGCCTGATTCTGATGGGCATAGGCATAGTGGGCGAATATGTCGGCAAGATCTACATCGAGGTTAAGAAACGACCCCGCTATTTCATCAGCGACAAGCTTTTCTGAGCGATTATGAAGAATCCGACAGTGACGATAGACATACTCAGGCCAGACCTTTCGTCGACGATGCCGCTGCCTTATGCCGACCAGGGCATACAGGCCGGCTTCCCCTCGCCCGCCCAGGACAACATCTGCGAGAGCATCGACCTCAACCGCGAGATTGTCAGACATCCCGCCGCTACTTTCTATGGCCGCGTCTCGGGCGACTCGATGTGTGAGGAAGGCATCGAGCCGGGCGACATCCTCGTCATCGACCGCTCGCTCGAACCCGCCGACGGCGACCTCACAGTCTGCTGCATCGACGGCGACTTCACTCTCAAGCGCATCAGCCTCCGAGCCGGCGAGGTATGGCTCATACCCTCGAACGAGACCTTCGACCCGATACTCGTCACCCCCGACAACCGCTTCGAAATCTGGGGCGTCGTTACCTACACCATCAAGCAGAGCCGACGCCCGCGCAAGTCACGCCGACAGCAGCAATGACTCTCTCCCCGCTCCCTCACGATGTTCGGCCTTATCGACTGTAATAACTTCTTTGTGTCATGCGAGCGTGTGTTCAATCCCGCCCTCCGCGACCGCCCCGTCATTGTCTTCAGCAATAACGACGGCTGTGCCGTGGCTCTCTCAAACGAAGCCAAGGCTCTCGGGCTCAAACGCGGCAATCCTTTTTTCCAGATTAAAGCCTTCTGCAGCGCCAACGGTGTGATAGCCCTCTCGGGCAACCACCGCCTCTACGGCGACATGTCGTCGCGCGTCATGGCGACGGTGTCGTCGCTCGTGCCGGCCATCGAGATTTATTCGATTGACGAAGCCTTCATACGGCTGACCGAAAACGAGACCAAAGACGACTACGCCGCCCTCGGCCGCGATATCGTCAGGACCGTGCGCCGTTCGACGGGCATCCCGACCGCCGTCGGCATAGCCCCGACCCGCACCCTCGCCAAGGTAGCCGCCCGCTTCGCCAAGAAATATGCCGGCTACCGCGGATGCTGCGTCATCCTCGACGAAGTCTCGCGCCGCAAAGCCCTGACGCTCACCCAGGCGGGCGACGTCTGGGGCATAGGCCGACGTCTCACCAAAAAACTCGCAGCCTACGGCCTCACAACCGCCATTCAGGTCGCCGACCTCACCAAAGAACAGGTCGGCAGCATCTTCAACATCACCGGCGAGCGCACCTGGCGCGAACTCAACGGCGTCCCTTGCGGCGACGCAGGCGTCGACGAGCAGCCGCAGAAGCAGATGTGCTGCTCACGTTCGTTCGGCGACCCCATCGACAGCTTCGAGGAGCTCGCCGCCGCCGTAACAGCCCTGGCCACAACCATCTCGCGACGCCTGCGCAAACACAAGCTCTGCGCTCTGTCGATGACAGTATTTATTTATACAAACACCTTCCGCCACGACGGCGGCGAATATTCAAACTCGGCCTTTCACGCTTTCGAAGAGGCCAAATCCGACACGATGTCGCTCGTTTCGGCGGCCACCGACTGTCTCCGAAAGATATTCCGCCGCGGTTACGGCTATAAAAAAGCCGGCATCCTCATCAACGAGCTGTCCGACGCCGACGCCATCCAGCAATCGCTCTTCGTCTCGCACGACGACCGCGACAAACGGCTGAGGCTCATGAAGGCATTCGACGCCATCAACTCGGCCTCGCTGACCCACGACACCGTGCATACAGCCTCTTATTTGCCTGTCAACGAGTTTGTCAGGCACGAAAATTCATCACGCTGCTACACGACGAAGCTTGCCGACATAATTAAAATCACAATCTAACATCAGACAATGGACAACAAGACTTTTATAACCCGCCTGTCGCGACAGCTCAAACGCGACTACAAAGAGACTTCGGCCCTCGTCGAGAGCCTCGCCACCGTCATGCGCGACAGATGCGGCAACCTCGACACGGTTGCCATACCCTCGTTCGGCAAATTCACCCCCGTCAAACACGACGAGCGCATCGGCATCAATCCCGCCACCGGACGCCGAGCCCTTCTGCCGCCGAGCATCACCGTTGAGTTTTCAGCAGCCGCAATGTTAAAAAAACGTCTTGACAATGAATGATATAATCACCATAAAAAAGCTTGCCGAAGAAATCGCCTCTATGACCGGCA
>CALZQD010000129.1 GCA_945828175.1 uncultured Bacteroidales bacterium
TACACACTGCATATCGTCGGCAGCGTCAGATGTGTATAAGAGACAGTCTTCGAGTGGCATCGAGGCATAGCTCATGATGATGACGATGTCGCCGGGCTGAACGAGACGGGCGGCTGCGCCGTTGAGGCAGATGACTCCGCTGCCGCGGCGGCCGGGAATCGTGTAGGTGTCGAGGCGCGAGCCGTTGTTGTTGTCGACGATGTAGACGCGCTCGCCGGCGATGATGCCTGCGGCGTCCATGAGGTCTTCGTCGATTGTTATGCTGCCGATGTAGTCGAGGTTGGCCTCGGTGACGGTGACGCGGTGGATTTTAGATTTCAGTACTTCAACGTTCATCTTACTGATATTTAATATTGTCGATGAGACGCACGCCGCCGCAGTAGACGGTGACGCATCCGACGGCGCAGGGGGTGTCGGCCCAGTCTGCGACGGGCTGCATGGTACGGGCGTCGACAATTTCATAATATTCGGTCTCCATGCCCTTGCTGTTGATAGTGCCGACGACGAAGTCGCGGGTCTCGGCGACAGAGTGGTCGCGGGCAAAGTCGAGCGATGCGCGCAGGGCGCGGTTGATTTCGGGGGCTATCGCGCGGGCTTCGGGCGAGAGGCGCACGTTGCGCGAGCTGAGGGCGAGGCCGTCGGCTTCGCGTTTGATGGGGCAGTCGACGATGTCGATGTCGAAGCCTTCGAGCTCGGCCATGCGGCGGATGACGGCAATCTGCTGGAAGTCTTTCTCGCCGAAATAAGCCTTGTCGGGGGTGACGATGGCGAAGAGTTTGCTGACAATCTGGGCGACGCCGTTGAAATGGCCGGGACGCATGGCGCCTTCCATCACTTCGGCGACGGGGCCGAGGTCGAAAACGCGTGTGTCGGGCTCGGGATATATCTCCTCGACCGAGGGAATGAAGGCATAGTCGACTCCGGCGGCTTCCATCTTGCTGCAATCGGCGGCCTCGGTGCGCGGATAGGTCTTGAGATCGTCGGGATTGTTAAACTGAGTCGGGTTGACAAAGTCGCTGACAACGACGATGTCGCACTCTTTGCGGGCGCGGTCGATCAGCGACAGGTGGCCGTCGTGGAGGGCACCCATTGTCGGCACGAGGCCGATTGTCTTGTTGGCTGCTTTTGCGTCGGCAACGCGCTTGCGCAAAAGCTCGATTGTTCTGATAATTTCCATTATTGTTGAACTGATTTCGAGGTGCAAAATTAGCGATTTATTTGATAGTCTCCCAATATTTTCACCCTATGTTTTGTGATTGAGTCGATTTTTCGTAACTTTGAGCAGGCAATAAACCAATTATTATGAAACAACTCTTGCGATATCTTACCCTGTTTTTGACCGTAATTGCCATCAGCGGGCTCAGAGCCGACGCAAAAGGTAAAATAATTTTCTCGGCCAAAGCCGACAATGACCTCTACCGGCTGCTCGTCGCCGAGGGCTGCGAGCCACTGAGATTCGACACGGCCGACGAGGCCGTAGCCGCCGCCACAAAGGGCGACGCCGTCATCATCACCGCCCGGGGCTATCCCGCCGCGCCGGTAAGCATTTCAGAAGGCCTTGCCGACCTCGCCCGCCGCAAAAACCTCAAAGTCTATGCCGAATATGTCGACAGCTATCCAGGCGTGAAAATCGACGGCACGGCCTTCGTTTCGACCATCGAGCGCGCCGTCGTCACCTCGGACTTCTTCAAGCCCGAACTTAAAAAAATGGACCTCCTCGCCGTCAACGGCTGCCATATCTACCGCGCCGACGTCAAGAATCCGCTCATGTGCTTCGCCCGCCTCGCCGGCTACGACACGGCGCGCTACGGCCTGACCGACACCGACGTCTATCCGCTGCTCTGGCGCTCGGGCAACACGATGCTCGCCTTCAGCTGCCTGAGCTGCTTCGAGACGGCCCGATATGCTCCCGTAGCCTCATGGCAGGCTGTGTGGACGAGCATAATCAGATGGCTCACAGGAGATAAGAAATTCGCATTCAAAAGCTGGCCCTCAGACCCGCATCCGACCTATGGCCGCAACGACAAAGTCAGCGACAACGCCCGCCGCGACGCCGTCGGCCGCAGCGCCGAGTGGCTCTATAACGCCCGCCTGCTGATACATCCGGCATGGCGCGACAGCGTTTATCTCTATCAGGGCGACGGACTTAACCCCTACGGCCCGGCAATGCCCCACGACGCCCTCATCGGCGACGGCGCCCACGGCGTGCTCGAAGGCCACGCCTCGTCGATAGGTCCCGACGGCTCGCAGCGCTATCGCTACTGGCTCCGCGCCGACGTACAGGGCGAGGTTGCCTACCTCCTCGCAAGCGCCGCAGCCATGACGGGCGACAAGAAATATGCCGCCACGTCGGAGCGCCTGCTCGACTATGTCTTCCACAGCGACGACTTCATCAACGGCAAGAAAAAAGACCCGACCAGCGACGCCTACGGCCTCATCGGCTGGGCGAAGACCCACGACTACGTTTATTATAACGACGACAACGCCCGCCTGCTTCTCGGCGCCATCGGCGCGTCGGCCCTCCTCAACAACGAGCGCTGGAACAAGCAGATAGTAGAGTGTATCCTCGCCAACTTCATGCTCAGCAGCCGTCAGGGCTTCCTGCCCGACCGCTTCGAGGAGCCCGACCTGCTCAAAAACGGCCGCAGCTATTACGCCGACCGCGACTTCATACTCGCGCATCCCCACTTCGACTCATGGATGCTCGCCTGCTACCTCTGGCTCTACGACAAGACCGGCTACCAGCCGCTGCTCGACAAAGCCCGCACGGCCATCTCGCTCATCATGGAGGCTTATCCCGACAACTGGAGCTGGACCAACGGCATACAGCAGGAGCGCGCCCGCATGATACTCCCGCTGGCTTGGCTCGTCCGCGTCGACGATACGCCCGAACATCGTCAGTGGCTCGACACGGTCGTCAACAAGTTGCTTGAGAATCAGGCGCCCTGCGGCGGCATCCGCGAAGAGCTCGGCGACAGCCGCCTCGGCATGTTCGGCAAGACGCTGTCTAACAAAGACTACGGCGTCACCGAGGCCCCGCTTATCAGCGAGAACGGCGACCCTGTGGCCGATATGCTCTACACAACCAACTTCGCCTTCTTCGCCCTCAACGAGGCCGCCCACGCCACGGGCGACCCGAAATACCGCGAGGCCGTCGACCGACTGGCTGATTTCCTCGTTCGCGTACAGGTCAAGAGCGACCGTCACCCCGATATCAACGGCGCATGGATGAGAGCTTTCGACTACGACCGGTGGGACTACTGGGCATCGAACGCCGACTCGGGCTGGGGCGCGTGGTCGACCCTGACAGGCTGGATTCAGACCTGGATTACTGCAACCGAGGCTCTTGTCGAAAACAACAGCTCGTTCTGGGACACGACGCGCGGCGTCGACGTCAAGCCTCAGATGAAGGCCGCCGAATGGATGCTGAAACGGTAAATTCGATAGATTTTACTATCTTTGCGCCAAAAAGCGAAAAGACTATGAATGATTATATCGAAGTGCGGTTTGACCTCACACCATCATGCGAAGATGCCACCGACCTGCTCGCGGGCCTTTTGGCCGACGCGGGTTTTGAGAGTTTCGTGCCCGACGAGAGCGGGCTCACGGCCTATGTCAAGAAAGAACTTTATGACGCTGACGCTGTCGGCGCCGCGGTAGCCGATTTTCCTTTTGACTGCCGCATCGACTTCCACGACAAGCTCGTCGAGGGCCGCGACTGGAACGCCGAATGGGAGAAAAACTATTTCAAGCCCATCGTTGTCGGCGACCGCTGCGTCATCCACAGCTCGTTTCACACCGACATACCGCGGGCCGAATACGATATCGTCATCGACCCTAAGATGGCTTTCGGCACAGGTCACCACTCAACGACATCGCTGATAATCAGGCAGCTCCTTGAGGCTGACCTCAAAGGTCGCTCGGTCATCGACATGGGCACCGGCACAGGCATCCTCGCCATCTTAGCCGCCATGCGCGGTGCCTCGCCCGTCACGGCGATAGAAATCGACGCCTTCGCCTATGAGAACGCCGTCGAGAACGTGCGCCTCAACGGTCACGCCCAAATCAAGGTACTCAACGGCGACGCATCGCTGCTCGAGGGCATTGCCCCGGCCGACGTGTTCATCGCCAACATCAACCGCAACGTCATCACGGGCGACCTCGACCGCTATGCTCCGGCAGTAAAGGCCGGCGGCATGATGCTGCTGAGCGGCTTCTATCAGGGCGACGACGCCGACATCGTCAGCCGCGCCGCTGCCGAACAGAGATTTGACACCGTCGGCATGAGCGTCGACAATAACTGGTGCTGTCTCAAACTTATAAAGAATTGACATGAAACATCTGCTGCTGACAATCCTGGCAATCGTGGCCATCGCCACCGGCGCATCCGCTGCCACGAAAGAAGATAACGCACCCGCCCGCGACCACGGCCACTTCGCCTGGGGCGCTGAAGTCGGAGGCTCTATCGATATGAGCGCCAACGATATGTCGACGATCGACTTCACGGCACTGTTGGGCTACCGTCGTTCGTGGATTAAGTTTCTCGGTGCCGGCGTCGGCATGGACATCATGGTCAGCAACTCGTGTCGCTCGTTCCCGATTTTCGCCAATCTTAAGACGAGCTTCTCGAGCCGTCCGCAGCTGCTGTTTATGGACGTGCGTGCCGGTATATCAATCAATTATCTGCCCGATGACCTCACGCAGACCGGCGCCTATGCCTTTGCGGGTGTGGGCTTCAATCTCGCCTCAGGCAAGACGTTCGCGTCGCATCTGACGTTGGGCTACAGCTTTGTCGACCGTCGCGACGTCAATCACAACGAACATCATCTCGATTTCTCGCCGCTGCATTATGCGTCGGTAAGATTAGGAATTGCGTTTTAGCTTATTATAGCTATATGGCTATTTTAGCTAATTAGCTATGATAGTTATTGAGGAGTGAAAGATAACTCCTTGCTTCATGGCTGTGGCTATGCGCGTTTGCGGCTACGGCGAGATTATCATCGCCGGAGACTACGAGTCGGCAAGTGTCTACGACCTGAGCGACCGCGAAATGCCGTCGCTGAGCGTTATATCGTCAATGTCGACGACACCACCTCGAAGGTTGCCGTGAAATAAGCGAGCCTATAAATTTTATTAAGAGCCTGTTCCATAATAAATGTTAAAGCAGAGGCGGGCAGTCATTGAGCAGATTTGTTCGTGCTTATAAGGGCGTGTGGCGAGCCACATAACCGTTAAGCACGGACGAAGATGCCAATGAATGTCCGTACAAAGGTATCTTCCCCTTGCATAAATAAATGATTTTAAGCGATTTGCTAAATATGCTTTAATAAAAGCATCATACACGCAAATTCTGCCATAATTTGTGCAGTCTGCAAAAATTGCTCATAATTTCGTGCTAATCCGGCTGAATCTACGCAAACATGCCGCTTTATACCCTTGATTTTCTGACTTATGGGTCAAAACGGGTGCTGAAAAGGCACAAAAATCATAAAACGCCACGC
>CALZQD010000130.1 GCA_945828175.1 uncultured Bacteroidales bacterium
TACACACTGCATATCGTCGGCAGCGTCAGATGTGTATAAGAGACAGGTCGGCCCGGTGCTCAAGGCCAATGAAAACGAGATGGCCGTGTCGTTAGGCGTCATCTTCATTCTCAACGCCATAGCGCTGTTTATCTTCCCGCCCATCGGCCACCTGCTCGACATGACCCAGCAGCAGTTCGGCACCTGGGCCGCCATCGCCATCCACGACACATCGTCGGTTGTCGGCGCCGGCCTGGCCTACGGACCCGAGGCCCTCGACATCGCCACGCTCATCAAACTCACCCGCGCCCTGTGGATCATTCCCTTAGCTCTGGTGACGATGTTTATCTTCAGAGAGAAAGGCAACAAGATTTCAATACCCTGGTTTATCTTCCTCTTCATCCTCGCGATGGTCATCAACACCTATATCGCCCTGCCCGAAGCGCTGACTCAGGTGCTTGTGTGGATTGCGATGCGCGGCATGGTCGTGACGCTCTTCCTCATCGGCGCGTCGCTCTCGCTCGCCACAGTCAAGCAGGTAGGTGTCAAGCCGCTGTTGCTCGCCGTCATTCTCTGGATTGCCATCGGCGTGAGCAGCCTCGCCGTGACGATGCTGACAATCTGAGCCACTAAAGGCGTATGACATGAAAGCGCCATACTCATACATACCTGCCGTCCCTGTCGCCATAGGCTTCGGGGGCGGCATTATGTTTGGTATGGAAGGCTTCGGGCTATGGTGCGCCGCCGTCGCCGCCGTAGCGGCCATGGCGCTGTTTGCCACGCGGCGGCGCTACTTCGCTTTCGTGCTCGCGGCCGCAGCCCTCGGCGGCGTCAGCGGCAACGCGGCCCGGCCCGGCGCGCCCGACAGCGGCCTCATTGGCGACAAAGTCTATTTCACCGGCGAAGTAAGGCAGATCCACCACTATCAGAGTTCATGCCGCATCATCGCCGACATCGCGGCCTACAGCCCGACGGGCAATGATTTCAGACAACCCGGGGCTGCCACAAGGGTTTCGATACTGACGCCGGTCGACATCGACAGCATCGACGCAGGCGACGCGATACTCTGCCACGGGCGGCTGACACCCTCGGGCGAGGCGCTCGACCTGCCCTACGAGACCGACTATTCGACATTCGACATCGTCGACGGCGTAAACGCCCGCGCCCGAATACATCCCGACAACATCTTCGTCACGGCCCGGAGCCGGGGCGTCAGGGCGTGGCTCAACGGCCTGCGCCATTCGGCCGAAGACCTCATCTACTCGCTGCCGGTCGACAGCGAAACGGCATGGTTTCTCTCGGCCGTCATGCTCGGCGACGACTCGATGCTCGGCGACGACATCAAGGAATCGTTCAGAGCCACCGGCCTCGCCCACATCCTCGCCCTCAGCGGCATGCATACAGGCATCATCGCCCTGCTCGTCTCAGCCATATTCGGCCTGCTGAAACTGTTTAGACGCGGTGCGCGCTACCGCCACTTGGCCGTCATCGCCGCCGTATGGCTCTTTGTCGCCGTCACGGGCGCCGCAGCGTCGGTCGTCAGGGCCGCGACGGTCATCACGATAATGCTCGCCGCGGGAATACTCCAACGCGACACGTCGCCCTACAACTCGCTGGCTATAGCGGCTCTCGTCATCCTCAGCGTCGCGCCGTGTCAGATCTATTCACCCGGCTTCCAGCTGTCGTTTGCAGCCGTCATCGCCATACTCGTCTTCGCGCGGAGGCTCAATCCCGTCAGCGAGCGGCGCCACGCGCTCCACTCGGCCATGTCGCTCGTCACGGTCTCAATCGCGGCTGTCATCGGCACAGCGTTGCTGACGGCCTTTTATTTCCACCGGCTACCGCTGCTCTTCCTCTTTCCCAACATCATCATGGCCGCGCTGCTGCCCGTCGTCATCGCTCTCGGCGCAGTCATGGCGACGCTGACGGCCATAGGACTGACCCCTACTCTATTGGGCCACGTCTGCGACGCAATTTACCTCTCGGGGCTGTGGGTGACAGAGCAATTCGCCACGTTCGACCATGTCGAGATTGACGGCATATTCCTCACCGCCGCCTTCGTCATCTGCGCCTACATAGCGCTCTGCGGCGCGGCCTTGGCTTTTGTCAGACGGCGTCACCTGACGGCTGCGCTGCTGACAGCGGCAATCGCCGTCGGCGCCGTGTCGTGCTCGGTGAGGAGAGACGTTCCCGAGGCCGAACTCTATGTCACGCGGCATTACCTCCACACCGAAATAATCATGCGCCACGGCGACAGCTGCCTGATGCTGTCGACGGCCAAGCCCGACGATATTGAACAGGTAAGGCTCTCTGCCGAAAAGAAATATGCCGACTTCCTTGCCCACCGCCGTTGCCGCGGAGGCATAAAGGCCGTCGGAGGCGATTTCGCCGCAGGGCCGTTCAGAGGCATAGGCGACCGCCTCGTCGCCGGAGGACACTCGATTGCCATCGCCTCGGCAAGGTCGCAACAGCCGATTGAAACAAAGGCGGATTATCTGCTGATGTGCCGCGGCTACAGACACGATTTCAGGGAATTGCTTTCGGCCGTCAGACCCGACACGGTTCTGCTCTCGGCCGACCTGCCCAAAAGTCGGCTCGAGAAATATGCAGTAGCCTGCGACTCGCTCGGCATACCGGTCCGCGACATAGGCCGCGAACGCTTCTCAATCATATTTGAGTGACAGAAATCTTGGCGTAGCCTTCTTTGAAATAAGGCTTTTCGTATTGGCGGCGGTCGACGACAGCGCCGTTCCACATAATGATATCGATGTCGAGGGGCATCGCTGACGAGTTTGAGGCGGCGGTGCGTCCGGCCTCGCGCTCGAGTTTTTTGGCAAGAGCCCTGAGGCTGTCGAGGTCATGAGCGACGTCGACGAGGGCGACGAGATTGATATAAGGCGCGTCGATGCCGTTGTCGGCGGCGGTATCATAGAGTCCGCTCGACACCCTGACGACACCGCCGCGGCTGACATCGCCGAGAGCCGCCGAGACAACAGCCTCGCGGTCGGCGACATTCGAGCCTATACATATCACGGCACTGTTAAGTCGGTCGCTCACGGTCGCTTTGTTTTTAGAGTCAGCAGGGTCACCTCGGGCGTGGCGCCGATGCGGGCGGGAATTGCCACTTCGCCCGAGCCGATGTTGACATAGAGGTTATGATTGGCACCGTCGTCGTAGAGTCCGCCCCAGTAGCGGTAGCGCATCGCCGCGGGCGACCAGCCGAAGAGCTTAATCTGCATGGCGTGGGTGTGGCCCGATAGGGTGAGGGCGATGTTGATGCTGTCGTTGCCGCTGATTTCTTTCTCCCAGTGGGCGGGATTGTGCGACAGGAGCACCTTCGGCAGGCTGTCGTTAAGCGACGGATAGGCGGCGCGGAGGTCGCCGTAGGTTCTGAAAGGAGGGTCGCCGACGTTCTCGACGCCGATGACGACGAGCGAGTCGCCGCCGCGGTCAATGGCGACGCTCTCGTTGTTGAGCAGGCGCCAGCCCATCAGGCGGTTAAGAGTAATGAGACGGGCGAAATTTTCAGCCTTGGCAGCGTCAGAAGGCCAGTCGGAATAGTCGCCGTAGTCGTGGTTGCCGAGAATCGATATGACGCCGTAGCGCGATTTAAGCCTCGACAGTGTGCTGACAAAAGGTTCAAGTTCAGAGGTATGACGGTTGACGATATCGCCGGTGAAGACGATGAGGTCGGGCTGCAGGGCGTTGACTTCCTCGACGAGGTTGTGGACAAAGACGGTGTCGCCGCCGAAGGTGCCTATATGGAGGTCTGAGATCTGGGCTATAGTCATGCCGTCGAACGATTCGGGCAGACCGGCGACAGGGACCTCGACGCGCTCGACGTTGATGATATAGCGCTCGACCAGCGCGCCCCACCACATCGCGCTCATAACGACAAGGGCGAGACCAAGGCCGACGCCGCTGAGCCAGCGCAGACGGCGGTGATGCCACAGCCGCGGCAAGCCGGCTATGAGGTCGAAGACGGCGTAGATATACTTGGGGATATAGAACGAGGCATAGGCGTAGATGCACCACATCAGGCGCTCGAAGCTACCGTCGCTGCCTGTGCGCTTCGGCAGGCATATCAGCACAATCCAGAAGAGAGCGAAGAGCACCGAGGTGACGGCGTAAATCTTGCGCCACAGCGGCCTGGCGCCGACGCGGCATATCGATTTATATATCAAAAGGTCGGTGACAAATCCTATCAGCAGGATTATGACCGTCATAATCAGTGGGAAACGCATACGCTGTAAGATTTAATAAGAGGAGAAGAGAAATCGCGGGATAGACAAATCATATAGCGGCCGTCCGTGGGGAGGTCAGCAGCCGACAGCGGCGAGCTGATTCTTGAGCGGGTTGGCATACATCGTCAGCATCATGCTGTACATATACTCGCGCTCGTCGGGAGTGACGTCGTCGAGTTCGACTTTGTCGAGCTGGGCGTTGACATAGTTCTCAAAACTGTCGACGTCGGACTGAGTATAGTGGTCGGCGAAGCGGTCGGTGTTGTTGATCTTGTCGTAGGCGATATAATTGCAGGGGTAGATTCTGTAGCCGCAGTGTATCGCCTTGTCGATGACCGAGCAGACCTCGTGGGCAATCTCAGAACGGTCGGTGGTCGTAATCTGCTCGAGCAGGTCGTTGACGCAGCGGCCGAGGCGAAAATGAACGCGGCCCTTGTTGCGCAGCAGGCCGGTCTCCATGCTGAAGAGGTCGTCGCGCTGGGTTTTTTTGTATTCGGGGTCGCGGCGCTTGAGCAGGAACTCGCGGGCCTTGAGATAGTCGTTGGGGTCGAACTCATATGAGATTGACACAGGCATCATGTTGATTTCGATGAGGTTGCGGCGCGTGTCGCCCTCGCCGGCGAGCGACATCATCTTGATGAGGCTCTCCTGGGTCATGTCGTTAGAGTCTTTGGCGCGGCCCTCGCGCTGGGCAATCCAGACCGATTCGTGGAGTTTGTTTATGGTGTAGTGGATGTAGCCCGAGAGCTGCTTGGCGTTTTCGAGAGCCTTGACGACTTTTGAATCGCGCTTGACGATGAAACTGCGGTTGAGCTTGACAAGGTCGGTTATCCATTCGTAAATCAGTAGGTTATTGCCGATAGCGACCTGCGTCAGCGGCATCTTCTCGCGGATGAAACACAGATTGAGGAACGATGCGTCGAGCACGATGTCGCGGTGGTTGCTTATGAATGTATAGTTTTTGTTTCTGTCACAGTTTTCAAGACCGTCGATAGAGATGCCGGCGGTCGTTGTTGCGGCAAGGCCTTCGAGAAACTTGCCCATGATGTCCTGCTGGAAGCGGCTCTGTGTCTTGACCGACAAAAGGCCTTCGACAAAAGCGTCGTAATCGACACCGGGCATGGCATATCTGACAGCATGCTCGAAACCGGGTTCCTTGACCAGGCGGGTCATCACTTCTGTATACTGATTCTCGCGATACGGCGCGATATCAGCAAATTCTTCAGGTATTATATCTGTCTCTTATACACATCTCCGAGCCCACGAGACGTAGAGGA
>CALZQD010000131.1 GCA_945828175.1 uncultured Bacteroidales bacterium
CACACTGCATATCGTCGGCAGCGTCAGATGTGTATAAGAGACAGGCACCATCACCTACACCTCTACGACAATCCAGAAGCGTCTCTCGCTCGACTTATCGCTCCGCGCCTTCGACTGGGACAACATGCTCCCTACCTACTATCCCGGCCAGTATAACGAGAAGCAGGCCGATGCCGTGGCCTATCTAATGAAAGCCTGCGGTTTCTCGGTAAAGATGGACTACGGCACCGACTCGTCGGGCGCACTCGCCATGCTCATCCGCCATGGCCTCGTGAAATACTTCAACTACGACGGCAACGCGGTCTACGACCTGCGCTTGTTCCACTCGGCCACTGAGTGGGAGCAGATGATCTACGACAACCTCAAGGACGTCGGCCCGATACTCTACGGCGGCGCCTCGACCATCGGCGGCGGCCACTCGTTTATCTGCGACGGCTACGACGGTGAGGGCTACTTCCACTTCAACTGGGGCTGGACGGGCATGTCTAACGGCTACTTCTCGCTCGACGCCCTCAACCCCGACTCGCTCGGCTCGGGCGGCGGCAACGGCGGCGGTTATAACTTCACCCAGGACGCCGTCTTCGGCATCCAGCCGCCAACGGGCAAGCCTGTCGAACCGCAGCCCGAAGCCATGACGCAGATGGGCTCGCTCTTCGCCGAAGTCAAAGACGGCAACATCGCCTTCGACCTCGATATGCAGAACGGCGCAATGTGGGTCAACTACAACCCCGCGACCCTCCGCTTCAAGGTCGGCGCATGCTTCGAGCCTCAGGGCTCTACATCCGGCGAGACGGTCTACGCCGATGCCTCGCAGGTAAAATGGCAGGTGCAGTCGGGCTATGGTTTCGGGCCAAAGTCGCTGTCGCCTATCGCTCTCGCGGGCCTCGGCCTTGCCGACGGCACCTACCGCGTCAGCATCGTCACCATGTCGCTCAGCCAGTCTGATGCCGAGTGGATTCCCACCCGCATCCCATACGGCTATTACGGCTACGTCGTGCTCACAAAGAAGGGCGACAGCTATTCGGTCGAGAACCTCCCCGCTCCGTCAGTCGACATCACCGACGGCGGCTTCGAGGGCAACCTCTACTACGGCTGCGTCTCTAAAGTCTGGGCCGAGCTGAGCAATCCCTATGACATCGAGGTCACTACGGGGCTCGCTCCGGTCCTCGCCGGCAAGCAGACGCTCGAATATCTCGGCGAGAGCGTCCTCGTCACCGTCGCGCCTCATTCTACCAAGCGAGTCGAATGGACGACCCCGCTCTACGCGTTGACGCAGCAGTTTGGCGCCCTGTCGGAGCCGACCGACTATCTCCTCTCGTTCATGGATGAGATTTCGATGCTCATCTACTCGTCCGACATCACCAAGCCCGTCACGATGCTCCCGAACCCCGGTGTGCCCAAGGTTACGGCCGACAATCCCGTCGTCGCCGGTGCCAAGCGCGATTATGTCACCGAGGGTGGACTCAAGATTCGCTATACCGTCGAAGACGCGTCGAACATGGAGATTTCGAGCGCCATCAACCTCAGTTCTGGCTATTTCGCCTATCCTGTGATGGCCTGCCTCTGCTCGACCACCAAGGAGGCCGACGGCTCGGTCGAAATCCTCACCTACGCCGGTAAGACAATGTTCCTCGACGAAGGCCGCACGGCTTTCAACACCGTCCTGAGCTATCCCGCCATGGAGCCGGGCAAGGAATATTATATCCTGATGGCCTTTGAATATGCCTCGCAGCTCGCCGGCATCCAAAATCCGCGACCCGTCATCGTGCGGCTCATGCAGTCGGGTGTCGAAGACGTCGCTGTCGACGCTGATATCAAGCTCGTCTACGATGCCGCAACCGCCACAGTGACCGCCACCGCCGTCGCAGGCCTCAGCTCAGTCGAGGCCTACAACATCAGCGGCGCGCTCATCGCCTCGGCAACCTCCGACGGCACCGCCGCCACCCTTTCGCTCGAAAGCGCTCCCCGCGGCATCGTCATCCTCACCGCCCGCGACCTCCACGGCAACGCCAAAATCATCAAACTCGCCCGCTAACCCGCTCATAACGCCCCAACCGCGCAGATTTCCTGCTCAGAGCGCCAATACGCTTGAATTCCAAGTCATCGCAGGTTAACATATCCCTTCGCAAGCCCGGCCCTCGGCCGGGCTTGTCATTTTCGCCAAACGATACAGGCCGAGTGCTTCACCCCTTGGAAAGCCATATAAATTTATTGGTGTCCGCTAAAACTTTCAAGCCCTATTTGGCTTTTTATTTTCCTCGGACAGCCGATACAAATACTGAAACAGGGGGCTTGTCAATGCATAAAATCACTCAAAATAGCCGAGTAAACACATTTACCGGACACCAATATATAAATTACTGGCTGTCAACCAAAGATGTAGGGACGCACGGGCCGTGCGTCCGGCCTCCGATAACTCCGAAAATTCTGATAACTCCGAATTAAAAACTAAATAATTTGTTTCAGCCCGAGCTTTAGCGAGGTCTGTTAACGCTATTAGCATCAGCTATTAATGTGCGGCGACGAGCTCGTCGCCGTGTGTCAAATTTGGCTTTATGTCGGCGGCTCGCCGCCGCATCGCGGCGGCACTTCCCCTGAGCCTCTTATAGCACTGCCGCAACTTCCTTGAAGGCATACGTCGCCGAGGCTCCGTCGGCGCGCTGGAGTGTGATGGGGCCTGCGAGGTCGACGTCGGCGATTCGCGCCTCAAACTCCTCACCCGTCGCGGCGTCGCGGTAGGTATGATAGCCGTCGCGGCGCCAGAGCTGCGACATATAGCGCGCCTTTAGCGCCTCGGGGTCAGGCGCAATCTCGTATCGGTCGAAGTCGTCGACGATGCGCTCGGCTATGGCTGTCATCGTGCTGTCGAGCTCATGCTCGACGCCCGTGAGCATCGCTACCGAGACCGGATTGGGCGCATCGCTGACAAAACGGCGCTGGTTGATATTGACCCCCGCACCGACGACTGAATGCATTATTCCCTTTCCCGCGAGGGTATTCTCGATGAGTATGCCGCATATTTTTTTGTCGCCGGCATAGATGTCGTTGGGCCATTTGACCGTCACTTCGGCTGCCTCGCCGACGAGCTCGGCTATGACGTCGCGCAGCGACAGAGCCACAGACATCGACAGCTCGAACTGGCGCCGCGCCTCGATGGTCTGCGGGCGCAGAAGCATAGAGAAAGTGAGGTTTTTGCCGGGCTCCGACTCCCAGCTGTTGCCGCGCTGGCCGCGCCCTGCTGTCTGAGCCGTGGCGGCGATGACGCTGCCGTGGGCGAGCTCTCCTGCGCGGGCGGCAAGGAGGCTGTTGGTCGACGCGGCGCTGTCGACCCTGATTATCTCTGCCTTCATGAGATTATGAGGTCGCGGCTGTTGTCGTCGTTGACGCGGATGTCGACCCTGACGGCGTCGTCGGGCAGAAGCGAGCCCAGGCGCTCGGGCCATTCGATAAGACAGAGTGATCCCGAGTCGAAGTAGTCGTCGACGCCGATGTCATAGGCCTCGGCCTCGTTGTCGAGGCGGTAGAGGTCGAAGTGATAGATGACCGAGCCGTCGGCCGCGGTATATTCGTTGACGATGGCAAACGAGGGAGAGTTGGCCTCGCCTTCGTCGACGCCGAGATGGCGCGTCAGGGCACTGATGAATGTCGTCTTGCCGGCCCCCATCTCGCCGTAGAAGGTGAAGATGCGGCGCTCGCCTATCTGCGAGGCGAATTCGGCGGCGGCACGCTCGAGGTCGCCGACGTCTGAGATATGTATCACGTTCATTGTCATTTGGCTGTCAGGGTTATCAGCGGCACGAGCATTTCTTCGAGCGAGATGCCTCCGTGCTGGAAAGTGCCGGTGTAGTACTGTACATAGTAGTTGTAGTTGTTGGGATAGGCAAAGAAATTGCGGTTCGTGGCGAAGATATATGTCGTCGACACATTGGGCGCAGGCAGGCCGTATTTGACAGGCTGCTTGATTTCATATACCTGCTTGGGATTGTAGTTGAGGTTCTTGCCGAGCTTATAGCGCAGATTAGTGTTGGTGTTGCGGTCGCCTACAATCTTTATGGGGTTGTCGACGCGAATGGTGCCGTGGTCGGTTGTGAGTACGATCTTGTAGCCCTTGGCCGCGATGGTCTTGAAGAGCTCGAGCGCCGACGAGTGGCGGAACCACGACTCGGTCAGCGAGCGGTAGGCGGCGTTGGTCGACGCGAGTTCGCGTATCATCTTCGACTCGGTGCGCGCGTGCGACAGCATGTCTACGAAATTGAGCACGATGACGTTGAGGTCATTGCCCTCGAGGCGGCTGAACTCGCTGATAAGCTTCTCGCCAGCGGCGCCGTCGTTTATCTTGTTGTATGAGAAGCGGCAGTGGCGGCGGTAGCGCTCGAAGAGCGTGGCAATCAGAGGCGACTCGTTGAGGTTCTTGCCCTCCTCCGAATCCTCGTCGACCCACAGCTCGGGAAACATCTTCTCGATGCCGACAGGCATCAGTCCCGAGAAGATGGCGTTGCGGGCATACTGCGTCGCCGTCGGCAGAATCGACGTATAAAGCTCCTCCTCGATGGTAAACATATCGCTCAGCAGCGGCATCACCGTGCGCCACTGGTCGAGGCGGAAATTGTCGATTAGGATAAAGAACACCTTCTCGCCCTTGTCGAGCAGCGGGAACACCTTGCGGGGAAGCACCTCGGGACTCATCAGCGGGTGATTGTCGGTCGTCACCCACGTCTCGTAGTTGCGTCTCACCCATTTGTTGAACTCCGAGTTGGCCTCGATCTTCTGCATGTCGAGCATCTCGTCCATGTTCGTGTCGGTCGACGCCAGTTCGAGCTCGCGGTAGACCAGTTTGCCGTAGAGGTCATACCAGTCCTCGATTGTCGACGCACTGTTGATGAGATTCGAGATATTGGCGAAATCCTCGCGGTAGTCGCGCGTGGCTTGGTCGGCGACAAGGCGGTCGCTGTGGAGAATCTTCTTGATGGCGATGAGAATCTGGTTAGGATTGACCGGCTTGATGAGGTAGTCGGCGATTTTGTTGCCGACCGCCTGGTCCATGATGTTCTCCTCCTCGCTCTTGGTGATCATGATGACCGGCACATGCGGCAGAGACTGCTTTATGCGGGTCAGAGTCTCCAGACCCGTGAGACCAGGCATATTCTCGTCAAGGATAATGAGGTCAAAAGGCTGCGCCGAAGCAATCTCGAGCGCATCGCTGCCGTTATTCGCCGTCGTCACATTATAGCCCTTGTTCTTCAAGAACATCAGGTGAGGCTTGAGCAGATCAATCTCATCATCCGCCCAAAGAATATTATGCTGCGCATTCACTGCCATATAATCGCGTTTTTATCACCAACAAAGTTAATAAAAATGCCCCACGCACGCTCCACAATGCACAATAATTAACAAAATCCCTTTTAGAGTGTCCGTTCCTGAAAAAGGTTGACTCGGTTTTGTATGTTAACTGGTTTAAGTT
>CALZQD010000132.1 GCA_945828175.1 uncultured Bacteroidales bacterium
GATTCCTCTACGTCTCGTGGGCTCGGAGATGTGTATAAGAGACAGGCATACATGACATTATTGATGTCAGTGGCGAATTCAATCCATGAGCCCTTGAACGGAATGATACGGGCCGAATAGAGCTTCGTGCCGTTGGCGTGGGTGCTCTGACCGAAGAACACGCCCGGCGAGCGGTGGAGCTGTGATACAACCACACGTTCGGCGCCGTTTATGACGAAAGTGCCCTTATCGGTCATGTAAGGGATAGGGCCAAGATAGACGTTCTGTACCTCGGTAGCGAAGTCCTCGTGATCGGGGTCGGTGCAATAGAGTTTGAGGCGGGCCTTGAGGGGAACGCTATAGGTCAGGCCGCGTTCGAGACACTCCTCGATAGTATATCTCGGGGGGTCGATATAATAGTCGAGAAACTCGAGCACAAAGTTATTGCGCGTATCAGCAATAGGGAAGTTTTCAGCAAAAACTTTATAGAGTCCTTCATTATTACGTTTTTCGGGAGGAGTGTCGAGCTGAAGAAAGTCTCTGAACGACTTCAGCTGCACCTCAAGAAAGTCGGGGTAAGGAAGCGGATTCTTTACCGAGGCAAAATTAATGCGGGGTTTTTCTAAAGAAACTGACATCTATGAAACTGGTTAGTGGGAACTCAAAAGAAATTTAGACACAAAAAGGTTAAGAATCTCCCTGACGGGGACTCTTAACCTATATTCCTGATTAACAGGCTATATTATTTAAGCTCAACTTCAGCGCCGTTTTCTTCGAGCTGTTTCTTGAGAGCTTCAGCGTCAGCTTTAGCAAGGCCTTCTTTGATTACGCTGGGAGCGCCGTCAACGAGTTCCTTAGCTTCTTTAAGACCAAGACCGGTGAGTTCCTTAACGGCCTTGACAACCTGAAGTTTGTTAGCACCTGCTGCTTTGAGGACTACGTCGAACGAAGTTTTCTCTTCAGCAACGGGACCGGCAGCGGGACCGGCAGCAACAGCGACAGCTGCAGCAGCGGGCTCAATGCCATATTCGTCTTTGAGGATTTGAGCAAGTTCGTTTACTTCTTTTACAGAGAGGTTAACAAGTTGTTCAGCAAAAGCTTTTAAATCTGCCATTTTTGTATAGTTTTATTTGATTATTGATTCGGATTGAATTAGTCTTCTTTTTTTGAAAGTGTCTCGAGGATACCGTGGAGCTTGCTGCCACCAGAAGTAAGTGCAGAGATAACGTTCTTGGCAGGCGACTGAAGGAGTGCGACAACGTCTGCGATGAGTTCGTTCTTGCTCTTGATCGAAGCGAGAGCGTCGAGCTGGTCTGCACCGACATAGATAGTCTCTTCGACATAAGCGGCCTTGAGAGCGGGTAGAGTGTCACCTTTCTTGACGAAGTCCTTCAGAAGCTTTGCGGGTGCATTGCCAACGTTGGTAAACATCAATGAGGTAGAGCCCTTCAGTGCGGGATAAAGCTCTGCATAGTCACCGTCGAGTGACTCGAGTGCTTTGTGAAGCAGTTTGTTCTTGACGACCATCAGTTTGACGTCGGCTTCGAAACATTTGCGGCGGAGCTCGCTTGTCTTCTCTGCATTCAATCCGGCAGTTTCTACGAGATAGAAACCGCTGTACGCACGAATCGTGTTTGCAATTTTATCAATTACTAAAGATTTATCTTCCTTTTTCATTGTGTCTAAGTTTTAGGGTTTAAGCGTCAACCGACTTAGCGTCGACCTTAACGCCGGGACTCATTGTGCTCGAAAGATAAATGCTCTTGATATAGGTGCCTTTGGCAGTGGCAGGTTTGAGTTTAATCAGAGTGTTGATAAACTCTTTGACGTTATCGCTCATCTGCTCGGGGCTGAAAGAGACTTTGCCGATCGACGAGTGAACGATGCCGTTCTTGTCGACTTTGAAGTCGATCTTACCTTTCTTAACTTCTTCTACAGCCTTGGCGACGTCCATAGTCACTGTGCCGCTCTTGGGGTTAGGCATCAGGCCACGGGGACCGAGGATACGGCCGAGGGCACCGATTTTACCCATGATAGCGGGCTGAGTGATGATGACGTCTACATCAGTCCAACCTGTTTTGATTTTCTCGATATATTCTTCAAGGCCGACATAATCAGCGCCGGCTGCGGTAGCAGCGGCTACAGCGTCAGGATTGCAGAGAACGAGTACACGAACCTGCTTGCCTGTGCCGTGGGGCAGTGTGACGACACCACGGACCATCTGGTTTGCCTTGCGGGGATCAACACCGAGACGCACATCAATGTCGAAAGAGGCGTCAAACTTAGCGTAGTTGACTTCTTTTACCTTTTCGACGGCCTCCGTTAAATTGTAAGACTTCCCGGCTTCAATTTTCGACAAGGCCAACTTTTGATTTTTTGTAAGCTTACTCATTTCAATTGAAGTTTATTAGTTATTACCGGGGAACTCCCCTTTAACGGTTATACCCATGCTTCGTGCCGTACCTGCGACGAGTCTCATGGCCGATTCGATCGTGAAACAGTTGAGGTCGGGCATTTTGTCAGCGGCAATAGTCTTGACCTGTTCCCAGGTGAGCTCGGCGACCTTGGTGCGGTTAGGCTCTTTCGAACCCGACTTGATCTTGGCTGCCTCTTTGAGCTGAATTGCCACAGGCGGGGTTTTTACAACAAAGTCGAAAGATTTGTCGGTGTAATAGGTAATTACAACCGGGAGAACTTTACCGGCTTTGTCCTGAGTGCGGGCATTGAATTGCTTGCAAAACTCCATGATGTTGATACCCTTAGAACCCAGGGCGGGACCTACGGGAGGCGAGGGGTTTGCAGCCCCTCCTTTAATCTGCAATTTGATCTGTCCAGCAATTTCCTTTGCCATTGTGTAAAAACTTTATTTATTAATATAAAAAAGTGCGTTCATCAATCAGACGTTCGTAACCACGCTTGACTCACTCACGCTCTACTTGCGAATTGTCGAGCTCCAGCGGAGTCTTGCGACCGAAAATCTTTACCATGACCTTGAGCTTCTTCTTTTCGCGGTTGACCTCTTCGATAACGCCCGAGAAGCCGTTGAACGGACCCTCGTTGACCTTGACGGTCTCGCCGACGATATAATCGTTGACGTCGTTCTCGGTGGGATCGATAAATGCATCGGCTGTGCCAAGCATGCGCATAACCTCGCTCTGACGGAGACGTTCGGGCTTGCTGCCCTTCTCGCGGCCGCGGAGGAAGTCGATGACGTTGGTCGTGTTGGTCAGCTCATGTATCACTTCACCCGTGAGATCAGCCTCTATAAAGACGTAACCGGAATAAAGGTTGCGTTCTTTCACTACCTTTTTTCCATTACGGACAGTCAGAACTTTTTCGGTTGGAATCAATACTTGAAAGACGAAATTGCCAAGGTCGGTGTTTTTGATTGATGCATCAAGAACTTCCTTGACCTTAGCCTCCTTGCCTGATATGGCACGCAGAACGTACCAGCCTCTTTTAGATTCAGTCATTGATGTTAACCAATTAAGTTTGATTAGAAGCTATAAATAAAGTGCATGAGATTGTCGACAATCTGATCCATCACAAAGATTACCAGAGCGATAATGACGGAAGCTATCATAACGATAATCGCTGATTTGATCAGTTGTTTCTTTGTCGGCCAAGAAGTCTTATAACGGAGTTCGTCGTAAGACTCTTCTATATTCGTAAGCAGTTTTAATTTCTTCATTGTAATTCTTTTTAGCACGGGACGAGAGACTCGAACTCCCGACACTCGGTTTTGGAGACCGATGCTCTACCAACTGAGCTAGTCCCGTATTTTAAAAAGACTGCCGGCCTATCACCTCATCGGCTCGCGGCCGACAGTCTTGTAGGTTATCTCGTAGTGAGATTAGTCGAGGATCTCGGTGATCTGGCCCGAACCTACTGTGCGGCCACCTTCACGGATAGCGAAGCGGAGGCCCTGATCGCAGGCAACCGGGTTGATGAGCTCGACGTTGATCTCAACGTGGTCACCGGGCATTACCATTTCTACACCTTCGGGAAGAGTGATCTCACCGGTTACGTCAAGTGTACGGATGTAGAACTGGGGACGATAGTGGTTGTGGAACGGAGTGTGACGGCCGCCTTCTTCTTTCTTCAGGATATAAACCGAAGCTTTGAATTTGCTGTGGGGCTTAACAACACCCGGGTGGCAGATTACCATACCACGCTTGATGTCTTTCTTGTCGATACCGCGGAGGAGAAGACCAACGTTATCACCGGCTTCGCCCTGATCAAGAAGTTTGCGGAACATCTCGACACCTGTAACTGTCGACTTCATGTCTGCGCCGAGGCCCATAATCTGGACTTCATCACCGACTTTCACGACACCAGTCTCGATACGGCCGGTAGCAACAGTACCACGACCTGTGATTGAGAAGACGTCTTCGACAGGCATAAGGAAGGGTTTGTCGACGTCGCGGGGAGGCAGGGGAATCCATGTATCAACTGCGTCCATGAGCTCCATAACTTTAGCTTCCCATTCGGGTTCGCCGTTGAGGGCGCCGAGGGCAGAGCCGCGGATGATAGGAGTTTCGTCGCCGTCGTATTCGTAAGCTGAAAGAAGTTCGCGCATTTCCATTTCGACGAGTTCGAGCATCTCTTCGTCGTCAACCATGTCGCACTTGTTGAGGAACACAACGATACGGGGAACGTTCACCTGACGGGCGAGAAGGATGTGCTCGCGAGTCTGGGGCATGGGACCGTCAGTTGCAGCGACTACGATGATAGCACCGTCCATCTGAGCAGCACCTGTTACCATGTTCTTCACATAGTCAGCGTGACCCGGGCAGTCAACGTGTGCATAGTGGCGGTTCTTTGTCTCGTATTCAACGTGAGCGGTGTTGATTGTGATACCACGCTCTTTTTCCTCGGGTGCGTTGTCAATCTGATCGAATGACTTAACCTCAGAAAGACCTGCTTTGGCGAGCACTGTTGTGATAGCAGCGGTCAGAGTAGTCTTACCGTGGTCAACGTGACCGATAGTACCGATGTTAACATGCGGTTTGGTTCTTTCGAATTTCTCTTTAGCCATAACTTTGCTATTATTTTTGATTAAATGATTAATTCTTAACAAGACGCCACGATAATGAAAAGGGCATTATCGGGGCTGTCAACAAAACTAAATAAGAGCCGATGGCGGGATTTGAACCCGCGACCTCTTCCTTACCAAGGAAGTGCTCTACCCCTGAGCTACATAGGCATGATTTGATTGAGCGGAAGACGAGGCTCAAACTCGCGACCCTCAGCTTGGAAGGCTGATGCTCTATCAACTGAGCTACTTCCGCGTGGGAATTGTGGGCGAAGATGGATTCGAACCACCGAAGGTATAAACCAGCAGATTTACAGTCTGCCCCATTTGGCCACTCTGGTATTCGCCCTTAACAATAGCAAAAGCTATCTTTTTCCAATTTGAGCCTCTTGTCGGATTCGAACCAACGACCCCGAGATTACAAATCACGTGC
>CALZQD010000133.1 GCA_945828175.1 uncultured Bacteroidales bacterium
GAACATTAACCGGCTCATCAGGTTTGTTATAAAAGTCTCGGATGTCACCTCTTTTACAGATTCGACCAAAGCTCTTTTGCGAAGCATGATCTTGTCGGAGACAGACATCAGTGAGTTCCTCATGTTGTTCTTGACTTTTGTCTACACGAAAAAGGGAGGCGACTCGTCTGAGCCGCCTCTCTTTTTTAGTTTGTATGATGGTGTTGAAAAAGGTAAGAAAAATCTTAGAAATGATATGTTGCGCCTATGCCTACGACTGCCTGGCTGAAGTCTTTCAGCAGCTGTCCTTTGGCTTCTAGGCCGACGGTGAGGTCTTTGGTGACGTAGTATTCGAGGCCTGCGCCGATGTTGGCTCCTACGCGGGTGAAGCCGTCGCCTGCGTTGTCATGCAGGATGGTGAGGCCGGCGAGGGGATAGAAATTCATCTTCGGGGCGACCTTGATGAGATAGTGGCCGTTGAAGTTGAGGTCCCATACTTTCTGATGTTCGGCTTCGAAGAATGCGTCGAACGATGCCTCGGCGCGGACGTTGTTGGTGATGCCATACATGAGCTTGACGCCGAAACCGACGTTCGAGATCTTGGTGCCGAAGTTGAAGTCGACGCCTGCGCCGATGCTTCCTTTCTGTGCGCTTGCCGCGCATGTCACGGCGAAGGCTGCTAAGAGTGTCAAGAGAATTTTTTTCATATCTGTTGATTTTTAATAAATAGTTGGCGATGTCGCTTGTCTTTCCGGCGTCGGGACACCGGCTTTCACTATTTATTAAAACCTGAGCGGTCTGATTGTTCAGATTCGCGCGATTTTTTTTGAGGCTACGGGCGCTTCAGCGGCCGATTTTTTTGAGGTCGGCGGTGATTTCGCGGGCCGTGGCGACGGCAGCCTGCGAGCTGCCGAGTATCCGGCGCATCTCTTCGTAGCCTTCGAGCATCTCGCTGCGGGGGGGCCGGTCGGGCAATATGGCAGCGAGGCGCTCGGCGACATTGTCGACCGTGCATTCGTGGAGCAGCATCTCAGGGATTATCGTCCGCGAGGCGATGAGGTTGGGCAGGGTGACGTAGCTGACCTTCAGCAGGCGTTTCATCAGGTTGTAGGCGAGCTTCGACCCGTTGCTGCGGTAGACTGCCACTTGCGGCACTCCGAGCAGGGCGGTCTCGAGTGTGGCTGTGCCCGAGGTGACGATGGCGGCGCGCGACGACGCCAGCAGCGCGTAGGTCGACTCGCGCACTATCGGCAGCGCGCTGTAGCGGCGGTAGACTTCGTCGCCGATGCCGGGTGCGCCGGCGATGACGGCGCGGTATTGCGGAAAACGCTTCACTACGGCATCCATAACCGGCAGGTTGCAACGTATCTCGCCGACGCGGCTGCCCGGCAGCAGGGCTATGAGCTGGCGGTCGCGCAGGCCGTTGGCGGCGATAAATTCGGCGCGTGAGGGTAGGGTGGCCCTCATGGCGTCAATCTCCTCGACCGACGGATTGCCGACATAGCTGACCTCGCAGCCGTAGCGGCTGAAAAATTCGGGCTCGAAGGGCAGTATCGAGAACAGTCGGCGCACATAGCGGCGTATATCCTTGACGCGCCATGTCTTCCACGCCCAAACCTTAGGCGAGATGTAGTAGTAGACAGGCGTCTTGCTGCGCGCGGCGTGGCGCGCCATCTTGAGGTTGAACGACGGGTAGTCGATGAGTATCAGGCAGTCGGGCCGCGCCTCGTCGAAAGCTCGCTTGGCGAGTGAGAGGTTGCCGAAAATCTTGCGCAGGTTGCGCAGAACCTCGCTGAAGCCCATGAAGGCCATGTCGTTGATGTGAATCACGGGCGTCGTCGCCGAGGCCGCGGCCATCTTGTCGCCGCCGATGACGGTAAAGCGCGCTTCGGGGTCGTTGTCGCGCAGGGCGCTGATGAGCTGTGAGCCGTGGAGGTCGCCCGAGGCTTCGCCGGCTATGATGAAGTAGTGCATTGCTGTTCAGAGTCGTTTTGATTTGAAGAAATCTTGCATCAGGGCGCGGCATTCGTCGGTGCGCACCCCGGCGGTGACGGTCGCCCGCGGGTGGAAGGGCTGCCGCGATGTCAGCGTCGTGTAGCCGCGTTTGTCGTCGCCGCAGCCGTAGACGATGCGTCCGATCTGCGCCCACGCTATCGCGCCGGCACACATCAGGCAGGGCTCGACGGTGACGTAGAGTGTGGCGTCGCGCAGATATTTGCCGCCTATGGCCGCTGCCGCAGCCGTAATGGCCTGCATCTCGGCGTGGGCGGTGACGTCGTCGAGTGCTTCGGTGAGGTTATGACCTCGGCCGAGTATGCGCCCCGAAGCGCTGACGATTACGGCGCCTATGGGTATCTCGTCCTGCGCCAGCGCCGCCCGCGCCTCGGCCAATGCCAGGCCCATATATCTGTTGTCGTCGGCCGTGTCTATCATAGCAGGTCGATTCTGAGGCCCTCGTCGGCGGCAATCACTTCGGGAAATATTTCGGCGGCTTCTTTGACGAAGACATCGCTGTCGCGGTAGGCCTTCGAGAAATGACCCAGGATGAGTCGCCGCGCTCCGGCCATCTGCGCTATCCGGGCAGCCTCGGCCGCTGTCGAGTGGCCGCGTGAACTCGCTTTCGCTGCCTGGTCCGAGCAGTATGTAGCCTCGTGATAAACCGTGTCGATGCCCGTGATGTCGGCCGCCACGGCCGGGTTGAAGGCCGTGTCAGAGCAATAGGCATAGCTCATCGACGGATCGGCGTCGGTGGTCAGTCGCTCGTTGGCGATGACCGTGCCGTCGGGCGTGACGTAGTCGGCTCCCTCTTTTATCAGCGGCAGCTGCGACACGGGTATATTGTGAAACGCCACCATATCGCCACGCAGATGGCGCAGCTTGGGCTTCTCGGTAAATTTGAACCCGACGCAGTCGACGCGGTGATAGAGCGGGAAAGTCTCTACCGTCAGTCCCTGGTCTTCGTAGATGACGGCGCGTCCAGGCTCGATAACGTCATAGACGATGTCGAATGTCGTGTCGCGGCAGAACACCTTCATGATCTGGCGCAGGATGTCGGCGCCCTCCTTGAATGTGTGTATCGTCACGCTACCCCCCTTCTCGTGGAGCGACAGCGTCGACAGTAGGCCCGGCAGCCCGAGAAAATGGTCGCCGTGGATGTGCGATATGAAGATATGGTTGAGGCGCGAAAACTTCAGGCGCTGCTTCATCATCTGCAGCTGGGCGCCCTCGCCGCAGTCGACCATGAAGAGCTTGTCGCGGAAGTCTATCACCTGACACGAGGGCATGTGTCTGGCCGTCGGGGTTGCCGCGCCGCAACCGAGTATGTTGATGCTGAAATTTGCCATGTCACAAAGTTATTCAAAAATCAACACTTAGGCCCCCTAAAATCAAAAAAATATTAATTGCTTGATTTTTCTCACCTCGCCGCGAACAAACCGACCCTCTCTGTTGTCTTAAGTATATACAGCAGAAAAATTAGGAATTAGTTTTTTCATAGGATTAGATTTTAAGGTTTTTAGCAATATGCGGCAGTCGTGAGACCGCCGCCTGTTGTTTTCGGGCGCCGGATTCTTTTGTCTCAATAGATTCAAATTGCTATATTTGCAGCTGACAATCAAAACAATCGATTATGCCACTCGCCAACATCGCCAGCTATATCTTCGGCTCCGGCGCCCTCCTGCTCATCAGCCTGTTTTAAAAATTGAAATCTCGCCAAGTCGGTGCGTCCTCAGATTTTGCATTGTATCATCGCTTCGCTTGCGAAGAATTGTGCATTGAGCATTGTGCATTGTGCATTGTGCATTGTGCATTGTGAATTGAGCATTGTGCATTGTGCATTATGCATTGTGCATTAACTAAAAACCTCCTGCGGCGGGGTGTCGCAAGAGGCTTTCGTGTAGTGGGCGCTGAGGGATTCGAACCCCCGACCCTCTGCTTGTAAGGCAGACGCTCTGAACCAGCTGAGCTAAGCGCCCTTCTCGCTGAAAGCGTTGCAAAGGTACGACTATTTTTTGATTCTCCAAAATTTTATCCCGCTTTTTTCTGACATTCTTAAAAACATCTTCGTTAATCCCCCAAAGTTTACTAACTTTGCACAAGGATATTCACATCACATACTATACACATTATAGAATAATATGGAGCTTACACAACTGACAGCCATCTCGCCTGTCGACGGCCGCTACCGTTCTAAGTGCGAAGCGCTTGAGAATTATTTTTCTGAATACGCGCTGATTCGCTATCGTGTCAAAGTCGAAATCGAGTATTTCATCGCCCTCTGCTGTCTGCCGCTGCCGCAGCTCGCCGATGCACCGGCCGACGCCGTCGAATCGTTGCGCGACATCTACCGCAACTTCAGCGTCGCCGACGCCGCCAAGGTCAAATCAATCGAGAGCGTCACCAACCACGACGTCAAGGCTGTCGAATACTTCATCAAAGAGCAGTTCGACGCCCGCGGCCTTAGCAAGTACAAAGAATTCATCCACTTCGGCCTAACCTCGCAGGACATCAACAACACCGCCGTGCCGATGTCGCTCAAAGACGCCCTCAACGAGGTCTACCTCCCCTCGCTCGACGCCCTCGTCAGCCGTCTCAAGGCTCGCGCCGACGAATGGGCCGACGTTGCCATGCTCGCCAAGACCCACGGCCAGCCCGCTTCGCCCACACGCCTCGGCAAAGAGCTCATGGTCTTTGCCTACCGCCTCGAGCGCCAGATTGCAGCCCTCAAGGCCACGCCCGTCAGCGGCAAGTTCGGTGGCGCCACCGGCAATTTCAACGCCCACCGCGCCGCTTACCCGACAATCGACTGGCAGAAATTCGCCCGTGAGTTCCTCGCCGGCACCCTCGGCATCGAGCGCGAGGCATATACCACCCAGATTTCAAACTACGACAACCTCGCCGCACTCTTCGACGCCCTCCGTCGCATCAACACCATCGTCCTCGACCTTGACCGCGACATGTGGATGTATATCTCGATGGATTATTTCAAGCAGAAGATTAAAGCCGGCGAAGTCGGCTCATCGGCCATGCCCCACAAGGTCAACCCCATCGACTACGAGAACTCCGAGGGCAACCTCGGCATCGCCAACGCCCTGCTGTCGCATCTCGCCATGAAGCTGCCCGTCTCGCGACTCCAGCGCGACCTCACCGACTCGACAGTCCTGCGTAATATCGGCATTCCTCTGGCCCACGGCATGATTGCTTTCGCCAGCACCGTCAAGGGCCTCGACAAGCTCCTCATTAACCTCAAAGCCATCGAAGACGACCTCGCCTCGATGTGGAGCGTCGTCGCCGAAGGCATCCAGACCATCCTTCGTCGCGAAGGATACCCCAACCCCTACGAGACCCTCAAACAGCTGACCCGCGTCAACACCGCCGTCACCGCCGAGAGCATCGCAGCCTTCATCGACACCCTCGAAGTCAGCGACGCCGTCAAGGCCGAGCTCCACGCC
>CALZQD010000134.1 GCA_945828175.1 uncultured Bacteroidales bacterium
CACACTGCATATCGTCGGCAGCGTCAGATGTGTATAAGAGACAGATTCTCAACCGCGCCAACACCGACCCCAACAACAACTCGATCACATCGAAAGAACAGGCCGTAATCATGCGCGACGGCGACGACTGGTATCTCCAGGACCGCAGCTCGCAGCAGACGACCCTCATCAGAGCCGGTCGTCCCATCAAGCTCGAAGACGGCGACATCATCGTCATGGGCAACCGCATGTTTGAATTCCATAAATAACCCCATCCGATGTCATTCAGCGGCAATATAGTAGCCGAACGTTGCGATTTTGCCAAAGGCGATTACATCGACAACCGTTATCGCATCGACAAGTTTCTCGGCGAAGGCACCTTCGGACGAGTCTTCAAGGTTCAGGACCGCGACAACCGCGTCTACGCCCTCAAACTGCTGAAGCTCTGGGAGGTGATGGCCGAGGAGCGCCCCAACCTGCTCAAGCGTTTCGACCGTGAGTATGAGACGGGCCGCATCAAGAGCGACTACCTCGTGCGCTCGGTCGGCAAAGGCGACATCAAGGGCAACCCATTTATCGTCATGGAGTTCTGCTCCGAGGGCGACCTCGCCGGTGCCGTCGGCAAGCCCGGCGTCGACCTGACGACGCTGTCGCTCCATGTGCTCTACGGCCTGCGCGACCTCCACAACAACGGCAAGGTCCACCGCGACCTTAAGCCCGAGAACGTGCTGCTGCGCTCGACCGACCACGCCGTCCTCACCGACTTCGGCATCTCGGGCGACCAGAACAACCGCTTGACCCAGCGCGGCCTGCTCGGCATCCCCCAGCAGCGCTTCGGCACCATCGCCTACATGCCGCCCGAGCAGATCAACCCCAAGCGCGGCAACGCCACGGTGTTGCCGACGACCGACATCTTCTCGTTCGGCGTGATGATGTACCAGCTACTCACCGGCAACCTGCCATTCGGTCCGCTCCGCAGCGAGGGCGACATGCCGCTCTACATCACACGCGGCCACAACGGCGACTGGGACCGCGAGACACTCCGCCGCTCGGGCAACGACAAATGGCTCGAGCTGCTCGAAGGCTGTCTCGAGCCCAACTTCAAGAACCGTCTGCAGACAATCAACGACGTCACCCGCATAATGCCCGCACCGTCAGGCATGAAAATCAACACGGGCAGCAACATCCACCACGATTTCATCACCGACCTCAGCCGCGGCGTCACCCTCAGGGTCATGCAGGGCGAGGACCTCGGCCGCACCTACCGTCTCAACGAGTTTTTCAAAGACAACAGCTCGGTGCTGACTGTCGGACGCGACTCGGCTGATGTTTGGAACAACATCCGCATCCGCGAGCAGGAGTCGTGCTATATCTCGCGCTGCCACTGCACGATAGAGCGCAATCCGCGCGACAACAGCTGGACGATACGCGACGGCCAGTGGCGCACCGACTGTGCGATCGGGCTGCGCTTTGAGCACAACTTCCCCTGCGCCCACTGCAGCGCCGCATGCCCCCAGTCGGGCCGCGCGATGAGATGGAAGACCTCGCTCAACGGCACATTCGTCAACTCGGTCGAGGTCGACCCCAACGGGACGCGCATCAAGGCCGGCGACATCATATCGATAGGCGACGTCAAACTACGCGTCGAAGGATCAGAATAATTACCACAAAAACATTATATCCAACTGAAAATCACATAAAAGCAAATATGGCACAAGCAACACAAAATTACAATCGTTCGTTGGCCGGTTCAATCGGAGCCGGTATGAAATCGCTCATGGGAGGCAGCGGACGCCGCTTCTACATACTCGAACATAAAGTATCGTCAAAATACCACAAAGCCGGTGAAAACCAGCGCATCATCGTCGACCAGATCGAGCTCGGCCGCGACCCGCGCTGTCAGGTGTGCTTCGACGAAAGCTTCAGCACCGTCAGCCGCCGCCACGCGGCCATCGTCAAGGACGGCGACAACTGGAAACTCGTACAGCTCTCGAAACCCAACCCCACCTACCTCAACGGCCACCGCGTCGACAAGGAGTGGTATCTCCAGAACGGCGACGAGATTCAGCTCTCGACCAACGGCCCGCGCATGGGCTTCATCGTCCCCGAAGGCGACAAATCGCTCGTCAAGAGCATCGGCCTCTCGGCCCGTCTCAGCCTCTTCCGCCAGCAGGCTCTCCGACCCTACAAGCAGGCTCTCACGGCCCTAGGCATCATACTCGTGCTCTGCATCGGCGTCGGCTCGTATTTCATTGTTCGTCAGAGCGATGAAATCAAAGGTCTGCGCGCCGAGAACATCAAGATGAACGAGGACTTCAACAACAGCCTCGCCCGCCAGCGCGACAAAGCCCGTCAGGACAGCATCGCCTGGGCCGACGAGAACCAGCGCATGCAGAAGCAGCACGAACAGGAAATCGCCCGTCTGCGCGGCGAGACAAGCCGTGCCATCGCTGCCGCAGAGGCCCGCGTAAGAGAGAGCGGAGGCTCGGCATCGGGCTTCGCCGCCATGCTCGAGGAACAGGGCGTGCCCAAAGATGTCTTCTATATGCAGACGACCAAAGTCGCCGCTTATATCAACGGCGAGGAACATATCATCAAGAACGGCGAAAGCAACTACGGCTGGTCGGGCACAGGCTTCCTGCTCAACGACGGCCGCTTCGTCACCGCGCGCCACTGCGTCGAGGGCTGGCTCTATGAAAACCCGGTCGGCGACGAACAGGTCAGCATCTTCGCCCGCGCCGCAGCCTCATACCCCGGTGTGACAATCAAGGCCAACTACATCGCCGTATCGTCGCTGTCAGGCAAGCAGTTTGAGTTCTCGAGCGACGACTTCACCATCAACCACAGCCTCGACAAGAAAGCCAGCCTCGGCACCGACGACGACGGAGACCCCGTCTACTGGAACTTTGCCTTCCCGGCAATGGACGGCATGCCTGAGACGATGTGGTCGACCGACTGGGCCTACACCACAAAGACAGGCGGTCAGCGCGGCACAATCGCGGCCGACCCCGAGCTCAGCCGCAACCTCATGCCTATGCAGAAACTCGTCGTCCTCGGCTTCCCCAAGGGCATCGGCGTGCTCGACGGCAAGGAGAAAGTCGAGCCTATCAGCTCTGAGCTGACAACATCGCGCAAAGGCCTGGCTGCCAACGGATGTATCCTCCACTCGAGTGGCACCGACCACGGCAACTCGGGCGGCCCCATCCTCGCTGTCAAAGACGGCAAACTCGTCGTCATCGGCATCGTTTCGCGCGGCGACAACCGCACCGAACAGCACAACTGGGCCGTGCCTATCGCTAACATCTACTAACAATCTATAGAAACCGTAATGAAAAAAGCATTTATCACCTTAGCTGCCGCACTGCCGCTTACCATCGCGGCTCAATTCTTCTCGTCGCCCAACCAGCAGCTTATCAAAGACGCTGTCGACGGCGGCATCATCGTCATCGAGCAGTCATATCAGCTCGAGGACACCGTCAGCGGTCAGCGCTTCGGCCGTTTCGGCAACAAGGAGTTCGGCAAGAGCTATACCCTCGCCGTGCTGACCGACAGCGGCTACTGCCTCGCTCCCGCAGCCCTCAGACCGTGGGACAGCGACCCCAACTTCGAGAAATACAGCAAGACTCATAAACCGGTGCTCTACAAGACCGCCTGGCGTCACTTCAACGACAGCGTCTTCAGAGAGCTCGATGCCGACCTCGCTGCCGCCGTCGCGCTCAACGACGGCTATGCCTTCGTTAAATCAGCCGGGAATCAGCCCACTCTCGCCAAAGACGACGCCACAGGCCGCAAAAACGGCTGGGCCGTCTGGGTTGTCAGCGAAGACAGCCTCGCTGCATCGCCCGCGACCGTCGAGGTCAGCTATCAGCCCGTGCGCCGCGAAATCGAGGTTGTCGACTCGGCTACGTCATACGTCATCGAGAAGCCCTTCACCGACAAGAAACTCTGGGGCGGCATCTACGTCGTGCCCGTCAGAAAATCGCTCGGCAACATAGAGTTTGAAGTTGTCGGCGTCATCGAACCCGGCGAAAACGACACATGGCGCGTCGCCACTCCCTTCAACCGCCTCAAAGCAGCCGACGACATCGTTCCCGAGGGCGGCGACGAGCTCACGCCACTCAAGGCCACGGCCGCCGAGTAAGTTATATAAGCAACAGACTGTCAACGACTAATTCTGATAATTTTCAATAATTACCATAACACAGACTAAAAACAATGTCTAAACAGAATATCACATTCCGCCTCGCCGCCTATTCGCTGCCGGCAGGTAAATATAATCCCGACGCACCTCTCAACGGCAACGAAGACAACTTTTATGTTGACGACGACCTGGCCGACGACGTGCTCGGACGCTGCCGGGCCGACGAGGTAATAAATATGGGCGAATACGGCTGCCTGCTCGTCGTTGCCGACGGCATGGGCGGCATGAACGCCGGCGAGGTTGCCTCTGAAATCGCCATCTCTACCGTACGCGACTTTTTCGCTCCCGGCAAAGTCGACGCCAAGACGGCCAAATCGCGCGAAGGCCGCAAGAAATATCTCGAATCACTCATAAAGGAAGCCGACCGCCGCATCAAGAACGACGCAGCCACCAACCGCGAGCACAACGGCATGGGTTCGACCATCATCTTGGCCTGGATTGTCGGCAGCGAGCTGACTGTCAGCTGGTGTGGCGACAGCAGTGCCTACCGCTTCAACCCCCTCAACGGCATCGAGCTTATCTCTGAAGACCACTCATACGTCCAGGAGCTCGTCAAGCAGGGCGTCATCAAATATAACGACACCTTCGACCATCCCCAGGGCAACATAGTCACCCGCAGCCTCGGCGACCCCAACAACGCGGCCAAGCCCGAGACTCGCCAGTATGACATCGCCAACGGCGACATCATCCTCCTCTGTAGCGACGGCCTCAGCGGCGTTCTCCGCGACCGCAAGACCTACGACGCCACCGGACGCCTCTGCGAAGGCGAGAACATCGAAGACATCGTCGCCGCCAACACCGACTCGATGGCCAAGTGCCGCGAAGAGCTGATGAACGCCGCCGAGCGCGCCGACTGGTACGACAACGTCACCGTGCTCCTCTGCCAGATTCTCGACGGAGCGCCCGAGCCTGTCAAACATGCCGTCTGCATAAACCCCGGCGAGCCCGATGTAAGCAAAACCGTTGACAACCGGGGATTAAAACAGAAGAAGATGATTTACATCGGCGCCGCCGTAGTCGTCGTGCTCATCGCCGTACTCTGCTATATCTTCTTTGCCCTCGGCAAGAAATCGGGTTCAGCCGCCGACGAGCTGAAGACAGACAGCATCTCGGCCGTCACTGACACGCTTAAGACACAAATAACTGAAGGCCAGCTGGTCGATAACAAGGCAGATGAGGTCAAGGATTCGAAAGATGTCGATAAAAAAGACGCCTCAAAGGACAAAAAAGACGCTAAAGACAAA
>CALZQD010000135.1 GCA_945828175.1 uncultured Bacteroidales bacterium
ATGGAATCGGCCCTATTTTTTTAATCGCTCAAAAACTTTAGCGGACAGTAATAGTTTTAAATCACCCCTCTGTCAGAGGCTGACTTCGGTGCGGCCGGGGTAGGCGCGGAGGGCTTGGCGGAGGACTTCCATGGCGCGGCCGAGGTCTTCTTTGTTGAGGACATAGGCCATGCGCACTTCGTCGCGGCCGCGGCCGGGCGTGGTGTAGAAGCCCGAGGCGGGTGCCATGAAGATGGTCTGACCCTCATACTCAAAGTCTTTGAGACACCACTGGCAGAATTTGTCGGCGTCGTCGACGGGCAGCTTCACGACGGTGTAGAACGCGCCCATCGGTATCGGCGAGTAGCAGCCGGGGATGCGGTTGATCTGGTCGATGAGGAACTTGCGGCGCTCGACATATTCGTTGTAGGTCGCCAGCATATAGTCGTGCGACGTGTCAATCGAGGCTTCGGCGACAATCTGGCCCAACAGTGGCGGACTCAGGCGCGCCTGGCAGAATTTCATGACATTCTTTTTCAGCTCTTTGTGCTTGGTGATGAGCGCACCGATGCGGATGCCGCACTCGTTGTAGCGCTTCGACACCGAGTCGATGAGCACGACGTTTTCCTCGATGCCGGGCAGGTGGAAGGCCGAGATATAAGGCGCACCCGTGTAGCAGAACTCGCGGTAGACCTCGTCGGAGAAGAGGAAGAGGTTGTGCTTCATCACCAGGTCGCGAATCTGCAGCATCTCTTTCATCGTGTAGAGATAGCCCGTCGGGTTATTGGGGTTGCAGATGAGTATGCCCTTGGTGCGGGGTGTGATGAGTTTCTCGAAGTCTTCGACAGGAGGCAGTTCGAAGCCGTTGTCGATGCTCGATGGGATGGTGACGATCTTGGCGCCCGCCGAGATGGCGAAGGCCATATAGTTGGCATAGGCCGGTTCGGGCACGATGATTTCGTCGCCGGGGTCGAGGCAGGCCATGAAGGCGAAAAGCACGGCCTCGGAGCCGCCCGTCGTGACGATGATGTCGTCGACGTCGACGTCGATGTTAAACCGGTGGTAATATTCCTTGAGTTTGGCACGGAGCGAGTAAAGACCCTCCGAGGGGCTGTATTCGAGCACCTTGCGGTCGATATGGTGCAGAGCTTCGAGGGCTTCGGGCGGTGTCGGCACGTCGGGCTGGCCGATATTGAGGCGATAGACCTTCAGCCCGCGGGCAATGGCGTCATTGGCCAGCGGAACAAGGCGGCGTATAGGCGACGCCGGCATTAATTCACCGCGTTTTGATACCTGAGGCATATAATCTTTGTTTTTTATCTGATTTTGGTTATGAACGACAAAGGTACAACAAAGTGTGAAATTATAACCGCATTCGGCGATAAAAAGTTGCCACACCCGATTTTTAACACTCACCATGCGCCCCGACCCGATAAATTATCATATATTTGTAAATTAACGGCCCCATAACCTGCCAGAATCATAAATTCTAAGGGCCGACAAATGAGGCGCGGCTCGTGCTGATAAAAAATTGACAAAAAAATTCCTTTTTCGGGTAATGAAAAGCGGGGGTCGGTCGTCTTACTGATAAAAACGCAGAAAACTGATGACTGAGACCACCGCACTCGAAACCGTCTACCTCAGCTGCCGCGAGCGGCTGACAAGGCTTGCCGCCGTCCTTCTCGGCGACGACGACGAGGCCCGCGACATCGTCCAGGATGTCTTCCTGAGCCTCATCGAGCATCCGGTCGCAGCCGACAAAGCCGAAGCCTATATCACCGCGGCGGTGCGCAACCGCGCCCTCGACCGCCTGCGCTCGCTCTCACGACGTCAGAGAGTCGAACGCATGCTGCCACTTGACGACGACACCCTGCTGTCAATCGCCGACAGCGATGACGACGAGGCCGCCATGGCCGCCGAAGTCAACAGCTTTGTAGCCAGCGGGCTCTCGCCGAGCGTCAGGGATGTCGTCCGCGAGGTCTTCTACCGCCGGCACACCTACCGCGAGGCGGCCGAAAGCCTCGGCATCAGCGTGGCCACTGTCAACAAGCATGTCGTCAGCGCTCTGCGTCTTCTCCGTAACCGTTTTAAAGTGAAATCATGAACGCAACAGACCGAGAAAGGATAATCGCAGCCATCGCCGACGGGCGCGCCGACACGCTGTCGGACGCCGACATCGACGCCGTCTATGACGACAGCGAGCTGCGCGGACTTTACGAGACGATGTGCCTCCTGCACCGCGCCGCAGCCCGGCAGCCGCAGCAGCGGAAACATAAATTCATCACCTATTTTGCAGGACGGCGACGCGCAGTTGCGGCAGCGCTCATCTGCATCGCCGTGGCCTCGGCGGCGGCAATATTCTTCGCCACCGGCCGCTTCCACCTCAACAACGCGCCCGTCGCCGACGACGGGCCGATGACCGGCGAGGCCGTCGCCATCAACAGCGGCAGCCATGTCAGCGCCAGAGCGGTAGCCGACGACCTTTTCGCACCGACCGAAGATATCGTCTTCGAGAATCTCTCGCTCGACGAAATCGCCGCACGCCTCGAAGCCGTCTACGGATGCAAGGCCACCTTCGGACCCGAGGCCGACCACAGCCTGCGGCTCTATATGACCATCCCCGCCGGGACGACACTCGCCGGGGCGGTCGCCATTCTTGATTCGTTCGAGGCAATACGCGCCTCGCTCGCCGACAACATCTTACACATCGACTGATTATGAAATTAAAACATCTGCTGCTTGCGCTTGTCTTCGTGACAACGGCAGCCCTCGATATGCTCGCCGGCGACGGCGAACGCCGCGTCTCGCGCTCTTACCGCGCCACGCCGATGTCTGACGCTCTCGTCGACATCAGCCGCGAATGCCCCGAGCTAAAACTCAGCTTCATCTACAACACGCTCGAAGATTATCCCGTCACCTGCGCGTTTCTCAATCTCTCGCCCGTCGAGGCGGTCTATAAGATCGTCGGCCTCTATCCCGTGAGGGTCAGCATCAACGACGACGGCCACGCGGTCGTCGAGCCGCTGCGCCACACCTCGGGCAAGCTCATCGGACGCCTCGTCAACGAGCGCGGCGAGGCCGTCGAGTATGCCAACGTGCGCCTGTTCAGCCCCGTCGACTCGGCATTCATCACCGGCGGCATCTCGACCGAAAACGGCGACTTCGTCATCCCGACCGACGTCGCCAACGCCATCATGAACGTCACCTGCCTCGGCTATTTTCCTCTGACAAAGAACGTCAGCATCGGCCGCATCGGCAACGTCACCGTCCACACCAGCGCGCAGAAGCTCGGCAACATCACAGTCGAGAGCAAGGCTGTCGACTATGTCGGCGACCACCTCGAAGTCATCCCGTCGACGACCACGGCGACCCACGCGCTCGACATCTTCAGTTTCCTGAGCATGCAGCCCCTGCCGGGCCTGTGGCACAACAAGCTCAAAAACAACATCACGGCCTTCAACGCGCCTATCATCTTCATTGTCAACGGTGTCGAACGGCCTCAGGAATATCTCTACAACATCCAGCCGCGCAACGTCGCCCGCATCAAATACTACACCCAGATTCCGGCCAAATATCTCGGCCGCGGCGCCGGTGCGGTTCTCGAAATCAAACTGAAAGAGCGCAACGACGGCGGCTCGTTCTATATCAACGGGCAGCAGGCGGTCAGCGCCTTGTTTACCAACACCGTCGTCGGATTCTCATACAATCAGGGCAAGTCGGAGACAGCGCTGCAGTACAGCAACAACTACCGCAACTACCATCACCGCTACGAGACGAGCCACGAGAGCTATATCGGCGACGACGGCTTCCGCGTCGACATCGATATGGACCGCGTCAAATCGCCCCTGCATTATTTCGACAACGACCTGTCGCTCAGCTACACCCTGCGGCCCGACGAGACTTCGGCGCTGATAGCCCGCGGCTGGATGAACACCTCACACTCGACCGACTACACCGACGGCGCCGTCCGCGACAGCTATCTCGGCAATTATCACCGCTTTTCGCGCGTACACCGCACATACCTCTCGGGCAACCTCTCGCTCTATTATCAGAATAAATGGGAACACGACCGCCAGCTCGAGATTCAGGCCACCGGCTCGACGCAGCCGCAGAAATACGAGCGCATCCTCGCCGACACATTCTCGATCGACCGCATCGAAGAATACCCTTCAGACATCGACACCAAGTTCTATGGCGGACAGCTCTCGGCCTCATACCGTCAGCCGCTCAACGACAAGAACTACCTGACGCTCAATGTCGACAACTACTACAATGACACCCGCAGCCACTACCTCATCGAAGACTTCCGCGCCTTCAACAAAGACTATCAGCTCTATGCCCACGCCGCGCTGACATCGCAGGTCAGCAAAGTCACCGGCACGGTCAAAGGCGGCCTCAACCTCCACTCGATCAAGAACAACTCGCAGCGGTGGACCCGCGCCTTCGCCAACGCCGACCTCAACGTCAGCGTCCCGGCCGGCAAGACCACCATCACCTGCACCGCCGCGCTCGCGCCCGTAATCCCCTCACTCTCGTCATTCATCGAGAATTATCAGGAATATGACGGCTACCTCTGGGTCACAGGCAATTCACGGCTCAGGACAGGCTATCGACTCGAGACACAACAGAGAGTGTTGTGGTCGCACCGTCATTTCTGGCTCAACGCCTCGGTCAGCGAAGTCAATATCTTCGACGGCATCTACTGGAACACCAGCTATGTCGGCGACGGCAAATTCGTCAACCGCACCGAGAACATGAAGAGCGCCTTCTCGATACAGTCGGCCATCGCCTTCGGCCTGCGTGAAATCTTCGGCGGCAAGCTGACCGCGCGCATGAGCTTCGTCCACAGCTACGCCCGCTTCCGCCTCGACGAAAACACCGTCAACAGCTACGGCAACTGGGGCGCAGAAGGCTCGGTCTTCGGCTACTTCGGCAATTGGACAGTCGGCTGCGGCTACCGCAAACCGCTGAAAGCACTCTGGTGCAACACCATCTCACAGCAGGAGAACAACGACTGGCTCGGCGTCATCTACAACGTCAACAAACGTCTGAACCTCTCAGCCTCTTGGATGTTCATAACCGGCGGCAAGGGCACCTACTACCCCTCGCGCTCTGTCAGCAAAGTCAACCCCGGCCGCAGTGAAACCTACATCAAAGACAACCGCATGATGGTGACCATCAACCTGTCGTACAACATCGACTTCGGCCGCATCTTCAAGCGCGTCAGCCGCAACCTCCGCGAAAACTCCGGCTCCGCCGACGTCAAGGTCGTACAATAACTAAGAGCCTGTTTCATAATAAATGTTAAATCAGAGGTTGCATAGTTTGAGGCGA
>CALZQD010000136.1 GCA_945828175.1 uncultured Bacteroidales bacterium
ACACTGGCCATCGATCACCGCGCCGACTTCGAGGCCATCATGGCCACGGCAAAACGCGCCCTGACCCATTTCATGGCCACCGGCGAGCTATCTGACCGCATTCAGGGCATCGACCTCCCCGACATCCCCCTCTGGGCCATCTGGGCTATACAGCAGTATGCCAAGAGCATAGGTACAGACGCCGCCCGCGAGCACTATACGACATTCGTCGGCGAGATTCTCGACTATATCCTCGACAACGGCCATCCCAATCTGCGCGTCAATCCCGCCAACGGCATGGTCGAGACAATCGGCACATCGTCGCCCGTATCGTGGATGAACTCGACCCTCGATGGCCGCCCCGTGATACCCCGCTCGGGCTATCTGGTCGAATTCAACGCCCTGTGGTATAACGCGCTGATGTTCGGCGCCGCCCTCACCGAAGGCAATCCCGACTTCGACGGCCGCCGCGACCGCTGGGTCGAGACCGCCGAGAAGATGAAAGAGCCCTTCGTCGCGACCTTCCTCAACGACAGCGGCTACCTCTACGACTACGTCGACGGCAACTACGCCGACCCGTCGGTGCGCCCCAACATGGCTGTCGCCATCGGCCTCGACTACTCGCCGCTCGACCGTCGCCAGCGCAAGAGCGTGCTCGACGTCGTCACCCGCGAGCTTCTGACTCCCAAGGGCCTGCGCAGCCTCTCGCCCAAGAGCTACGGCTACCGTCCCAACTACCTCGGCTCGCCGCGCGATCGTGAGCTGGCGCTCCACCAGGGTCCGGCACGTCCGTGGCTGATGGGCTTCTACGCCGACGCCTATCTGAGAGTGTTCGGCATGAGCGGCGTCAGCTATATCGACCGCATGCTCATCGGCTTCGAGGACGAGATGCCCAACGGCTGCATCGGCTCGCTGTCGCAACTCTACGACGGCAACCCGCCCTTCAGCGGCCGCGGCGCCATCTCTCACGCCACAAACGTGGCCGAAGTGCTCCGCACACTCAGGACTCTCAAACGTCTGAGCATTGATAATTAACTAATCTCCAAACATCACATATAACTTCACATATGAAAGCATTAATGTTCGGATGGGAATTTCCCCCTCATATCCTGGGCGGCCTCGGCACAGCGAGCTACGGCCTCACCCGCGGCATGTGGGAGTGCGGCAACATGGACATCACGTTTGTCATTCCCAAACCCTACGGAGACGAAGACCGCGAATTCGCCCACATTATCGGCACATCGCAGGTACCCGTGGCCTGGCGTGACGTCAGCCGCGACTACGTCGAGCAGCGCATCGGCAAAGTGATGTCGCCCGACCTCTACTTCGCCCTGCGCGACCATATCTACGCCGACTTCAACTATATGCGCACCAACGACCTGGGATGCATCGAGTTCTCGGGCCGCTACCCCGACAATCTTCTCGAGGAAATAAACAACTACTCGATTACAGCCGGCGTCATAGCCCGCACGATCGACTTCGATATCATCCACAGCCACGACTGGCTCACCTACCCCGCCGGCATCCACGCCAAGATGGTGACGGGCAAGCCCCTTGTAATCCACGTCCATGCCACCGACTACGACCGCTCGCGCGGCAACGTCAACCCGACGGTGTTCAACATCGAACGCGACGGCATGATCCACGCCGACCACATCATCACCGTGAGCAACCTCACCCGTCAGACCGTAATCGAGAAATACGGCATCGACCCCTCGAAGGTCACGACCGTCCACAACGCCGTCGTGCCCCTGAGCCGCGAGCTCCTCGAGGTCGAGGTCGAGAAACCCAAAGAGAAGATTGTCACCTTCCTGGGCCGCATCACGATGCAGAAAGGTCCCGAATATTTCGTCGAGGCCGCTGTCAAGGTGCTCAAGAACAACCACAACGTACGCTTCGTCATGGCCGGCTCGGGCGACATGATGGACAAGATGATTGCCCTCGCCGCCGAGCGCGGCATCGCCGACCGCTTCCACTTCCCCGGCTTCCAGAGAGGCAAGCAGGTTTATGAAATGCTCAAGGCCAGCGACGTCTACATCATGCCCTCGGTGTCAGAGCCTTTCGGCATCTCGCCGCTTGAGGCCATGCAGATGGGCGTCCCCTCGATAATCTCGAAACAGTCGGGCTGCGCCGAAATTCTCAACAACGTCATAAAGACCGACTACTGGGACATCGACGCCATGGCCGACGCCATCAACGCCATCGTGACCTATCCGGCCATGTATCAGCAGCTGCGCGAAGACGGCCTCGCTGAAGTCGCCCAGATCACATGGGACAAAGCCGGACAGAAAGTCATCGACATCTATAACAAAGTACTCAACAGATAATAAACGCAACACTCAATATGAAAGCCATTTGTTTCAATTTCGAGATTCATCAGCCGTTCCGTCTCAAACGCTATCGTTTCTTCGACATCGGCAATGACCACTATTATTACGACGATTTTCTCAACGACGACATCATAAGCCGCATCGCCGAGAAGAGCTACATACCCGCCGCCCACACCCTCCTGAAGATGATCGAGGACAGCAAGGGCGCCTTCAAATGCTCTATCTCTATCACCGGCGCCGCCATCGAGCAGATCGAGCAGTATGTGCCCGAATTCATCGACTTGCTCAAGCGCCTGGCCGACACCCGCTGCGTCGAGTTCGTCGCCGAGCCTTACGCCCACTCGCTGGCATCACTCAATGACCCCGTCGAATTTGCCGAACAGGTCAAAGTCGAGTGCGAGAAGCTCCACGCCCTCCTCGGTGTCAAGCCCAAAGTGCTCCACAACACCGAGCTGATTTATTTCGATGACCTCGCCCCGCAGATCACGGCCATGGGCTTTAAGGGCGTCCTCACCGAAGGCGCCAAGCACATCCTCGGCTGGAAATCACCCGACTATGTCTATACAGCCGCTTCGTCGCCCAAACTCAAACTGCTGCTGCGCAACGCCAAGCTCAGCGACGACATCTCGAAACACTTCGGCGACACATCGTGGAGCGAATATCCCCTCACCGCCGACAAATATATCGACTGGGTTGCATCGACTCCGGCAGAAGAACAGATTATCAACCTGTTCATGAACCTCGAGACCTTCGGCGGCTTCCAGCCCGCCAACTCGGGCATCTTCCAGTTCCTCGAAGCCCTTCCGCGATTCGCCGCCGAACGCGGCATCGAGTTCTGGACTCCCTCTGAGGCTATCTCGAAGATCAAACCTGTCGGCGAAATCTCGATCATGCACCCCATCTCGGGTGCCGACGAGGCCCGCGACACCTCGGCATGGCTCGGCAACAAGCTCCAGAACGAGGCATTCGAAAAGCTCTACTCTGTAGCCGAGCGCGTTCGCCTCTGCGATGACCGCCGCCTCAAACAGGACTGGTGGTATCTCCAGGCTTCAGACCACTTCTACTATATGTCGACCAAGCACTTCGCCGACGGCGCCGCCCACAGCATGTTCAGCCCCTACGAGACTCCGTTCCAGGCTTTCACAAACTACATGAACGTCCTGGCTGACTTCATCGTGCGCGTCGAGGAACAGTATCCCCTCTCGATTGAGAACGAGGAGCTCAACGCGCTGCTGACCACCATCCGCAACCAGGCCGCCGAAATCGAGCTGCTCAATAAAGAGGTCGTGTCGATGCGCAAAAACATCGAGCACTTCAACGAAGAGCACCTGCTCCGTCAGCCCAAACAGGAAGTCAAGGAAGAGAAAGAACCGGCCAAGAAAGCCGCGCCTAAAAAACGCGCCGCCTGCAAGAAAAAGGCCGAGTAACGTTCTCTGACAAACGATTATAGATTCAAAAGCGATTATCAGGAGGGTGTGCCCCGATGGCGGCACACCATCCATTATTTTAGACGAATATGAATATTATCTTTGTATTAGCCGCGCTGCTTGCGGGCTCTTTCGCCGCCTCAGCCGCCGCCCCTGAAATTAAATGGCTCGAGACCGAGCACAATTTCGGAGCTTTCGACGAAGACAACGGCGTGGCTACATGCCAGTTCCGATATGTCAACACGGGCGACGCCCCACTCGTCGTCCTCGACGTACACACCTCATGCGGCTGCACGACGCCCGATTTCAGCACCGCGCCCGTCGCTCCGGGCGACACGGCTGCGATAACCGTCAAATATGACCCCGCCGGGCGCCCCGGTCGCTTCAACAAAAAGATTCAGATAGACACCAACGCCCCCGCGAAACGCTCGAAGCTGTCGATTACGGGCGTTGTTGTGGGTTCGTCGGCCTCTGTGGCGCGCCGCTATCCCGTCGAGATGGACGCGATGAAGCTGCGCAACGGCGCCATAATGTTCGGTCAGGTGTCGAAAGGCCATCTCAAAAGCGTTTTTGTCGAGGGCTATAACCGCAGCAACGACACCATCCGTCCGGCCGTCGCCTATAAGCCCGACTGCGTCGACATCTTCTTCGAGCCGGCAGCCGTCGGCCCCGGCGAACAGGTCTCGATCGTCTGCTATTACCACAGCTCGAAGAACAAGCTCTATGGCCTCGTCGAAGACTCCGTCGGCATCATCCCCGACGCGGGCAAAGCGACCTACACGCTGCCGCTGACGGCCATCGTCAACGAAGATTTCAGCAAGCTGACGCCCGGCCAGCGCGCCAAAGCGCCTGAGATTGTCGTCGAGGAGAAGACCGTCGACTTCGGCCGCCTGACACCCGACAGCGGCACTGTCAGCCGCACTGTCGAGATCGGCAACCGCGGCAAATCGCCGCTCGAGATCCGCCGTGTCTACACCAACGACCCCGGCGTCACCGTCAGCTGCGACAAGACAGTTATCAAAAAAGGCAAACACGCCACAGTCACCATCACCGTCGACCCCGCGGCTCTCCCCTGCTCACTCCTCAACGCCCGTATCTCGCTCATCGCCAACGACCCGGCTAACCCGACCACCAAGCTCCGCGCCGTCGGACAGCTCGCCCAATAACTTAAACGCATTACAGTCGCCATGGACCAAGGGCTTCAGTCTTTGGAACCCAACGAGTTGGCTGCTACGGCTGAAGCCGTAGTTCCACACAGCGGCAAGCCGCCGGCACGAGGACAAATTTGATAGCTCGGCCTCGAACTCGAGGCCGCACATTAATAGCTTTGGTCACAGCATATTGGCTGCGAGGGTTGAAACCCTCGCTCCATAGTTTTCCAACGATGTCAATGTGCGTTTGACATCGATTTGGTGAGAGTCGGTTCTGCAATAATCATTTTACGTCAGGACCGCCCTGACGCTAACAATCATCACAGAACCGACTCTTTTTGCGCGGGGATGTCTGCCGCTAAAGTGGTCGTGGATGGGGAGGTAACTTGCTGGC
>CALZQD010000137.1 GCA_945828175.1 uncultured Bacteroidales bacterium
GTCGCATAGGGTTCGTCGGGGGTGAAGACGAGGCGGTAGTTGAGGTCTTCCCAGGTGAATTTGCCTGCTACGGGCGGGTCGATGCTGAAGGCCTTCTCGGTCGCCTCGACGTCCATGTCCCAGTTAAACTGGATGACAATCGGCGTGTTGCAGAGCACGGCCTCGTCGCCCTCATTCCATACGGGCGAGTAGCTCTCGGCCACGGGAGGCGTCGAGCGCACGCGGCTCATCGTCATGTTGGCGTAGGTGATGTTGTTGGCGGTGACTTCAACCTCTTTCTCGACGGGATAGTGGTCGGCCTCGCTTGCCTTGACAGTGTATTTGCCGGGAGTGAGATTCTTGAAGGCGAAGATGCCGTTGATATGTACGGGGTCGGTCGTGTATGTGTCGACGAGTTTGCCGGCAGCGTCATAGAGCTCGACCTTGGCGTTCTGGATGGTGGCGTTGAGGTCGTCGCCGAATTTTATGTATGAGCCGTCGCGCGGCAGACGGTTGTCGTTGATACGACCGAAGACTGAGCCTGTTTCCTCGCCGGCGACAGAGAAGAATTCGTCGATGGCTTTACGGAAGTGAAATGCTTCGAGCCAGCAGAAATCTTTGCTCATCAGACGGTATGCCTCGGGAATGTAATCGTGGAATGAACCTTCCGACAGCATGCCGGTGACGGTCAGGCCGCGCAGCACACCGAGGCCGCTTGTGCCCCATGAAGGATAGAACGACCAGTCGCCGCGGACATTGGTGTTTGTCGATGTCCAGTATGTCACTTCGTTTTCAAGCAGATGGCGGTTGAGTATCTCGCAGACTACCTTGTCCTGGGGCTTTAACGGCTCGTTGTCGTAGCCGCGGAAGAGCATCAGCGGGAAGTTGCGGCGAGCGACGGTGCCGGTGGCGTTTGAGTGTATCGAGAAGAAGATGTCGGCGTTCGACGAGTTGGCCAGGCGCACGATTGTCGACAGGCCGAGGTCGTCGTCAGAGGTGTTGGTCGTGCGCGACATCTCAACCTGGTAGCCCTTGGCGAGGAGCATATCACGCAGCGCCAGGCCCTTGTCGAGGTTTGAGTTCGACTCCCAGTAGCCGTTGGGGTCGCCCTGCTCATAGGGGTAGATGACGACATTGCGGTCGTCGCTATCATGGCCGCCGTGACCGGGGTTGATGTAGACCTTCAGTCCGTTGTTGTCGGCTGCGAGGAGGCCGAGCGTACAGATACCGGCTGCGATAGCTGTAGCGATATGTCTTTTTGCTTTCATGTCAGTCTCTGAGTTTGATGTTCATTTGATAAAGGCGGCCGTCGATTGTGTTGTAGACAATCTTGCCGGCTGCGGCCGATGCCGTGGGGTTCATCGACATGCTTTCGGGACGTGTAAGCTCCTGTATCTCCGAGCCGTCGGCACGGAGCATCACTATCTGTGACGACTTGAGCTGGTGGCCGTCGTCGGTGGCTTTCATGGCGATGACGGTGTTGTTGTCATACCATACCGGGGCCTCGTAGTTGCCCGGCTCGGCGACGATATTGCCGCCGAGGTCGGTGATGACGATGCCGTGTCCGGCGGCGAAGAACATCACGCGGCTGCCGTCGGGCGACATCGACGCCCAGATATAGCCTGCCGACTTGGCGACGGGCGTGTAGGCGCTCTCGACGCCGTTGACGGTGATGTAGAGGCGCGTGCCATCGGTGCGCACGCCGGTCATAAGCCTTTTGCCGGCGGCGATTTTCTTCTTGCCGACGACGGCGCTGACGGCGTTGTCGGTGACGACGGGACGGCCGACGAAGCGCGATGCCTCGCTGAGTTCGGCTGTCGTGCCGCGGGCGATGTCATATTTCTTTACCTGGCGCAGCGGCATTCCGTCGGCGCCGGCCTTCTGGTCGACGTAGACTATGGCCTTGCCGTCGGGCGTAAATTGGGCGTCGAGGCCCGAGCGCGCTTCTTTCGACACAGTCACGCTGACGTTGTCGTTGAAGTCGTAGAGCCTCAGATTTGAATAGTCGGCTGCCGAATAAAGCAGTTTCTGTCCGTCGGCGCTGAGTATCGGATTGTAAAGCTCGCTCTGCGTGTCCTTCATCAATCTGACGGGCGCGCCGGTCTCGGCTATCTGGGCCGTGGCGGTCGTCGCCGCGGCCAGGAGCATGATTGCGCTTAATGTTTTGTTCATGGATTTGTATAATGGTGGTTTTTATTTTACAATCAGTTTGGCTGTGCTGACGCCGTCGGCTGCCTCGACGTCGACGAGGTAGATGCCTGCGGCTGCCGGGGCGGCGACGACGACGTTGTCGGCGCCGTCAAATTCGGCCGATGAGACGACCGCGCCGTTGATGCCGTAGATCTTCACGGCCTTGATGCCTGCAGCTCTGACGTTTATGTCGCTGCCGGCCTCGACGGGGTTGGGCGCGATAATCAGCTGCTTGCCGTCGGCGGCGATGTTGTCGACGCCGTCGCTGAAGTTGTCATACTCGGCGTAGAGGTCGTGGATCGTGAAGGTCTGGGCGCCGCGGTGTTCCGACGCGCGCTTGGTCGTGAACTTCAGATAGCTGAAAGTCAGCGGGTAGATGATGAGGTCCTTGGGGTCGCCCACAGCCGTGACGGGTATCTCGAGCTTGATGCGCTCGTTGGCTGCGAAGCCCTGGCCGTCATTGTCGAAGGTCGATGCCGTGGCTTTGGCCTGGTTGGCGGCCTTGAGGTCGATGAGCACGCGCTCGAGGGGTATCGACGAGGTGAACTCGAGGTAGATGCGGTCGGGCAGGCTGTAGAAACGGTGCTCCTTGGTCAGTGTCACCGATGCGTCGCGCGGGGTGCCGTAGTTATACGACACGACGCCGTTTTCGCCCATGGCCACGTTGGTCATGCCCGAGGCGCCTTTGACGGTCCAGCCTTCCCATGCGGCCAACGACAGAGTCGCCTTGTCGGCGATTTCGACTGTCACCTCGGCCTGGTCAGAGAATTCGCCGATGCGGCCCGTGATGGTTGTCTTGCCTTCTTTGAGGGCTTTAAGGATGCCGTTGGCGTCGATGCTGACGATGCTCGGGTCGGCGACGGTCCATTCGAGCGATGCGGGGTTATAGGTGTAGTTCACGTCGCCGATGTTGGCCGTGACTTCAACGGGATATTCGCGGGCGGCGTCGATGAGCAGCGATTTGATGCGTATTCCCATCGCTGCCTCCATGACTTCGATTTTCTTGCTTACTTTGACGCCGTTATATTCGGCTGTCAGCATGCCTGACGCCGGTTTGCCGGCGGCGGTGAACATCGAGCCGTCGCAGTTGCCGAGGCTCGCGTCGCACGAGAGGGTGAAGCCGCTGAGGTCATAGTCGACCACGGCGCCGTATTTGTTGTAGGCGATAATCGTGGGCTCGAACGACGAGTAGATTGGGGCTTTCAGCTCGGGGTCGTTGAACTCGATTCGGGCGACGGCGTCATCGTCCTCGGGGGCGATCGAGTAGATCAGCCAGCCGTTGGCCACGGCGCGCGGGTTGCTCTCTGTCGTCTTGTTGATGACCGAACCGTTGACAAACATTTCGGCCGAGCCGCCGGCGTCGAAGTTGGCCATGTTGGTGCAGCCGAAGTAGCGCGCTATCTCACACATCTTCGTCGTGTTGCAGCCTGCCGACTGGCCGTAGACCGGGTCGGTCGACTTGTCGATGACGATGATGTAGAGGGTCTTGCCGTCGGCCGATGTGCCGTAGCCGGTGCGCGAGTAGATCTGGCTGTTGTAGGTCTCGTTGGTGTTGTGGGCTGTCAGCTCGCCGCCGCGCATGACCAGCGCGTTGGGGCCGACGGCCTGTTCGATGAGCGGCGTGACTTCGTCGGCGCTGCCGGGGTTATAGGTCCAGGTATATTTCAGCGTCACCTTGTCGCCGGGTGCGAGGGCGGCGATGGCCGTGCGGTTGGCGCCGCGGCCTACGAGGGCCATGTCGTGTTCGCCGAGTTTGCCGTGGCCGGCGTCTTTGCGGACTTCGACGACATTGAGCGTGATGTCGCGGCCGCTGTTCCATGCTTCGCCCTCGGCGAGGTCGAGGATTACCTCGGTGGCGTCGTTGGCCGGGTCGAAGTCATAGTTGTTGTTCGCGTCGATGAGTATCGGCATGAACTCGCGGTCAGCGCCGTAGAACGAGTTATACATACAGAGCTCGTCGTTGTGTATGCCTTTGTTTACCTGATGCACTTCGAGCGAGCCGATCTTGTCGTTGCTGACGCGAATCGACGAGGTGCAGTAGTCGACATACATCGTCTTGTCGTACGACAGGCCGACGACGCCGGTGCGCATCGTGCCGCCGTCCCATTGGTCGCGGTGCTGGTTCGACTCGACGACAATCTTGCCGTTGCGCACACTCGCGTTGCGGGCGATGCCGTTGTAAGTCTTGTTTTCGCGCTGAGTAGGCACGACCCAGAAGTTGGCGTTGGCGCCGGCGAGGGCGCGGTGGCCTTCGTACGACTGGCGTTTGGCTGCGGCGGCGAGGCCTTCGGTGCCTTTCGATTTCTCGTTGGCCGTAGTGGTCTCGATGCGGTTATAGGGATTGTTGAGGTCGACCATCAGAAGGTTGACGTTGAGCGGATAAGACGGCAGACGCAGGCGTTTGTAGTGGATGCCCGGACCGATTTCCTGTTCAATCAGGCGGTCCATCTGATAGTCTTTGCCTTCGAGGGTGACGGTTTCGGCGTTTGCGTTTCCGAAGAGGAGGCATGCCGGCAGAACTAAAGCAAGTAGTCTTCTGTTCATATGGTTTTAGATTTGGTTTCTCTCTCTGTGAGCGTTTTAGCAACGCTGATATTTTATCTTACAAAGATAAACTAAAGATGTGTAACTTAATCTTAAACAAAGTTAAATCAACGAATAATCCCCCGAAAGCACCGAAGCCTCCGAGGGATTTTATGCTGAATTAAAAGCGAGTCGTCTTATCTGACGATGAGCTTGTCTGTTCTGATTGCTGATTGGGCTTTGACTCTGACGATGTAGAGGCCTGCGGCCGAAGGTGCTGCGAAGCTGTTGCCGACCGATGCCGATACCATGGCGCCCGATAGGTTGAAGACGGTGATTTCGTCCTCGTCGCCTGCGTTGCCGACGGTGACGGTCGCGCCGGCGTCGACGGGATTGGGCGACAGGCTCAGGCTGCCGCTCTCGGCGATGGCGATGTCGTCGACGGCGCCGGCTTCGTTATAATGGGCGATGAAGTCGCCGAGTTTTATGCTGTGCTCGCCCTTAGTCGTGACGCCTTTGTTGATTGCGATTTTCAAGGTTTTGACGCTCAGGGTGTAGGTGGCC
>CALZQD010000138.1 GCA_945828175.1 uncultured Bacteroidales bacterium
CTACACACTGCATATCGTCGGCAGCGTCAGATGTGTATAAGAGACAGCGTCGGCGACGCGGCGGAAGTCGTCGGCCTCGGAGGTGAAGAAGCCGAATTTGCCTTTGGTCGAGAGCATCGACTCGTAGGGATATTTGACGATTGATGCGAGGGTCGAGTAGGTCATGGCGAAACCGCCGGGGCGGCGACCGCGGAACTGGTGGGTGAGAAGACGGAAGGCGTTGGCGTTGCCCTCGAAGCGGGTGAGGTCGCTCCATTGTTCGGGCGTGAGTTTTGACTGCAGTTCGCGGCCTGCGCCCTCGCTGAAAAATGTCGAGATGGCTTTTTCGCCCGAATGTCCGAACGGCGGATTGCCTAAGTCGTGGGCGAGGCATGCGGCGGCGACGATGTCGCCTATATGGTCGAGCAGCCCGACCCACGGCTCGTCGGCATATTTATCGCGCAGCGCCGTCGAGACGATGTCGGCCATCGATTTGCCGACGCAGGCAACTTCGACCGAATGGGTCAGACGGTTGTGGACGAAGATGCTGCCCGGCAGCGGAAAGACCTGGGTCTTGTTCTGCAAACGGCGGAAGGGCGACGAGAAGACCAGGCGGTCGTAGTCGCGGCGGAAGTCGGTGCGGGTCGCGCTCTTCTTCGGGTCGTGATAGTGTTCGAGTCCGAAGCGCTTATCGTTGCTCAGGTTTTGCCATTCCATGTGCCATATTGTTGTTTTCATGGCAAAAATTACAAAAAACCATTAACATTGCCACCTCCGACCCACTTTTTTGACTTAAAATTAAACAATAAAGAAATAATTATCATATCTTTGCTGTCCGCAAAAAATATCACTTACGATATCCCTATGAAATATAAATCACTATCATTTCTGGCTGCGATGATACTTGGCGTGTCGTTTGCCGCCCATTCGCTGCCCGCCAAGCGCGGTCTGCATACTTTGACACAGCCCGACGGCACCACTATCGAGGTGCGTATCGTCGGTGACGAGTTCTCTCATTATTATCTGACGCCCGACGGCTATCCGCTTGTCGCCGACAGCGAGGGCGTCCTGCGCTATGCGACTGTCGCCCCCAACGGCGTTGCCGTCATGTCTGACGTCAAGGCCAGCGACGTGAGCCGCCGCGGCAGCGACGAGAGCGTGTTTATCGGCGGCATCGACCGTAAGGCCGTCACTGATGCCATCCGCCGCCGTCCTGCCCGCCGCAAGCTCCCCGAGAGCGGCAAGGGCCTCATCTCGACCAGCTTTCCCTCGAAGGGCGACATCCGCTCGCTGGTGATTCTCGTCGAATACAGAGACGTGAAGTTCACTCTCTCCGACCCCGCGTCGTATTTTACCAACATGCTCAATCAGAAGGGCTTCTCGGAATATAAAGGCACCGGCTCGGTCCGCGATTATTTCCTCGAGCAGTCGAACAACCAGTTCCGCCCGACTTTCGATGTCGTCGGCCCGGTCAAGTTGCCAAACAACCGTGCCTATTACGGCGCCAACAATTATAATGGCGATGACGTGCGTGCCGAGCAGATGATAGTCGATGCCGCAGCCCTGGTCACCGGTCAGGTCGATTTCAGCAGATATGATCTTGACAAAGACGGTTATGTCGACAATATCTATGTATTTTATGCCGGCGGCAGCGAGGCTTCGGGCGCTGGTGCCAACACGGTCTGGCCTCATTCTTACAATCTGACCTATGCCGGTTACAATATCAAATACAACGGTGTAATCCTTGACCGCTATGCCTGCTCGAACGAGTGGGAGAGCGGCCGTCCCGACGGCATCGGCACTTTTGTCCACGAGTTCTCTCACGTCATGGGTCTCCCCGACCTCTACAGCACCGACTACAGCGACTCAGAGACTATGACACCCGGCGCATGGAGTGTTCTCGACTACGGCCCCTATAACAACGACGGCTGCACACCTCCGTCATATTCCATCTTTGAGCGCAACGCAATGGGCTGGCTCGAACCGACGGTAATCGACGGCCCGATGTCGTGTACGCTCGAATCGATCGACAAATCAAACGCCGGCTATATCATCCAGACCGGCAATCCCAATGAATTCTTCCTCCTTGAAAACCGTCAGCAGCAGGGCTGGGACACATATATCCCCGGTCACGGCATGCTTGTCTGGCATATCGACTTCAACCAGAATATCTGGAATCAGAATATCGTCAACAATAAACCCAATCACCTCTATGTCGACATCGAGGAGGCCGGCGGTACGGCCAACAACACCTCGCAGTCGACCATGGCCTCGTATCCCTTCCCCGGCACGCGCAATGTGACGAGCTTCACCGACAACACCAAGCCCTCGATGAAGACATGGGCCGGCAAATCGCTCGAAACGCCTATCACCAACATCGCCGAGAACGACGGCGTCATCACCTTCGATGCCTGCGGCGGAGCTCCGAGAATCGCTACGCCCGTCTTCAATCCGGCTGTCGTGCGTGACAACGGTTTTACTTTGTCATGGAACCCAGTCGACGATGCCGCCGAATATTTCGTCACGGTCAAGAATGTCATCACTACGGGCAACCCCATGACCCATACATATGCCTTCGACGAGCTGGGCGGCAACGCCCTTCCCTCAGGCTGGACCACCGACGGCGAGATGGCCTCATATGTCTCTGCCGGCAATTTCGGACAGGCCTCGCCGGCTGTCAAGATGGCACCCTCGGCAGGTGCCTCGCAGACTCTAACGACGCCTTATTATGAATCGGAGATAAGTGCCCTCACCTTCTGGTATAAGGGTGTGCTCACGGATACATCGAGCAAACTCACCGTCGAAGGCCGTGAAAGCGCCGACGGCGAGTGGCATACGGTCCATGAGATAGCCACGCTGTCGCGCAGCGGTGTCAACGTCGAGGTTGCCGCTTCAGACCTCGCCGGTATCCACCAGCTTAGATTTGTCTTTGCCAAATCTAAGGGCAATCTGTCGCTCGACGACGTTGTCATTTCGGTCGGTTCGACCACGACAGCCGTCATGCCGGGTTATGACGATGTGTCGACCGGCACGGCCACACAGCTCGAAGTCAGTCCTCTGCCCGCCGGCGTAACCGATTATGTTTGCACAATCTACGCTGTCAACGCCAAGGGCGAGAAATCGCTCACCTCTAAGGCTTTTGAAGTCACTGTCGGAGGCAATAGCGGCGTCGGCGATGTCATTGCGTCGGCACCCGCCGTCAGCGTCATCGGCCGTGACGTCATCGTCAGCACCGCCGAAGCAGTCGCCGTCGACCTCACCGGCCGCACTGTCGCCACCGCCACCGACGGCCGCATGACCCTTCCCGCCGCCGGCGTCTATATCATCATCGCCGACGGCCACGCCACCAAAATAGCCGTGAAATAAAAAGTAATTTTGATAAATAATCAAAAAGCGCCAAACGTGATGGCGCTTTTTGTGTTTTATTGAGACCGCGATGTCGCTATCTTAACACGATTTAGCTGAACGGATTATTTAAATTAAAATAAAAATTCGTAACTTCGCACCTCAAAAGCCCGTGTTGTGGTCGGGTCGAAAGCAATACTTTGATTCTAAGCAAATCTGAAATAAAACACTTACACTATGAGTAGAGAAAAGAAATTCGTAACGTGTGACGGCAATCAGGCAGCCGCTCATGTGAGCTATATGTTCTCTGAAGTCGCCGCCATCTATCCCATCACACCCTCGTCTACTATGGCCGAATATGTCGACGAATGGGCAGCCACAGGTCGCAAGAACATCTTTGGCGAGACGGTTCTCGTGCAGGAAATGCAGTCTGAGGGCGGTGCCGCAGGCGCTGTCCACGGCTCGCTTCAGGCAGGTGCGTTGACAACGACTTACACGGCTTCGCAGGGCTTGCTCCTGATGATCCCCAACATGTATAAAATCGCCGGCGAACTGCTCCCGACGGTCTTCCATGTATCGGCCCGTACGATTGCATCTCACGCCCTCTCGATTTTCGGTGACCACCAGGATGTGATGTCTGTCCGCCAGACAGGCTTCGCAATGTTTGCCGAAGGTTCGGTCCAGGAAGTTATGGACCTCGCCGGCGTTGCCCACCTCGCCACCATCAAATCGAGCGTGCCTTTCGTCAACTTCTTCGACGGCTTCCGTACTTCTCATGAGATTCAGAAAATCGAACAGCTCGAGGCCGATGACCTCGCTCCGCTTCTCGACCGCGAGGCTCTCGCTGCCTTCCGTAACCGCGCCCTCACCCCCGACGCTCCCGTCGCCCGCGGTATGGCTGAGAACGGCGACGTCTTCTTCCAGCACCGCGAGGCCTGCAACAAGCACTACGAGGCAGTGCCCGACATCGTCGAGAGCTATATGGCCGAAATCACCAAGATCACAGGCCGCGAATATCACCTCTTCAACTACTATGGCGCAGAAGACGCCGAGCGCGTCATCATCGCCATGGGTTCGGTGACCGAAGCCGCCAAAGAGGCTATCGACTACCTCATGGAGAAAGGCGAGAAGGTCGGCATCGTGTCGGTTCACCTCTATCGTCCCTTCTCGGCCAAGCACTTCCTCGCCGCAGTTCCCAAGACTGCCAAGGCAATCGCAGTGCTCGACCGCACAAAAGAGCCCGGCGCCAACGGCGAGCCCCTCTACCTCGACGTCAAAGAGTGCTTCTATGGCAAAGAGAACGCCCCCGTCATCGTCGGCGGCCGCTACGGTCTGGCGTCGAAAGACACCACTCCGGCTATGATCATCGGCGTCTACGAGAACCTCGCCCTGCCGATGCCCAAAGACCACTTCACCGTGGGCATCATCGACGACGTCACCTTCACATCGCTGCCTCCCAAACCCGAGATGGCGCTCGGCGACGAGTCGAACTTCGAGGCTAAATTCTTCGGCCTCGGCGCTGACGGTACGGTCGGTGCCAACAAGAACTCAGTGAAGATCATCGGCGACAACACCAATAAATACTGTCAGGCTTACTTCGCCTACGACTCTAAGAAGTCGGGCGGCTATACCTGCTCTCACCTGCGTTTCGGCGACAAGCCCATCCGCTCGACCTACCTGGTCAACACACCTAACTTCGTCGCTTGCCACGTTCAGGCCTACCTCCATATGTACGACGTCACCCGCGGTCTCCGCGACGGCGGCACATTCCTCCTCAACACCATATGGGAGGGTGACGAGCTGGCCAAGAACCTCCCCAACAAGGTTAAACGCTACTTCGCCTAGCAAAATATCACATTATATTATATCAACGCTACCAAGAT
>CALZQD010000139.1 GCA_945828175.1 uncultured Bacteroidales bacterium
ACACACTGCATATCGTCGGCAGCGTCAGATGTGTATAAGAGACAGAGTATATCGAATATCTCGCCGACAGCGTTGCCAAGCCCGGCGCGCTGACGATGAAGATGGTGCTGGCGTCGAACACTCCGGGCTTCGCCCTGAAACCTTACCGCACGGGCAAGGTGACCGTCATCGCCAACCGCCACTGGGGTGGGGGAGAGCCCGACACGATAGCGACGCCGCGCGCGACGCTGATACAGATGCGCCCGTCGCGCCTGCGCCGCAACCTCATTCCCGAGTGCGTCACCTTCCGTCCCGGCCGCGTCTTCTCAGTCCGCGACATGAACCGCACCCAGACCTATCTGTCGCGTCTGGGCATCTTCAGCGCCATCGACATCTCGGCCATACCCGACACGACCGGCGGCAATGATGTACTCAACGTCTTGGTAAACTGCACATTCGACTCGCCACTCGAGGTCTCGTTCGAGGTCAACGCCTCGTCGAAATCAAACAGCTATCTCGGCCCGGGCCTGAGCTTCGGCGTCACAAACCGCAATATCTTCGGCGGCGGCGAGCAGCTCGGCGTCAACGTCACCGGCTCCTATGAGTGGCAGACGGGCAAGGGCAGCAGCTCGGTCTTCAACTCCTATGAGGTCGGCCTGACGGCGTCGCTGGCTTTCCCGCGCCTTCTCGCGCCCAAATTTATCCCGCGCAGCCGCTTCCAGCTGCCCTGGACGCGCTTCCAGCTCAACGCCGACCTGCTCAACCGTCCCCACTTCTTCAAGATGGCCCAGTTTAACGCCTCGGTCAGCTATGACTGGCGGGTTTCGCGCCATGTGTCAAACTCGTTCACGCCTTTCAAGCTGACATATACCAATCTGATGCACACCACAGAGGCTTTCGATTCGATAATGAACGCCAACCCGGCTGTGGCTCAGAGTTTCATGAGCCAGTTCATACCTCAGATGATCTACAGTTATGTCTTCGACCGCGCCATAGGCCGCGACAACACTCTCAACTGGCAGTTTACCATCCAGGAGGCCGGCAATATCTTCTGGGGCATCTACCGTCTATGCGGCAAGCGCGGCGAGAAAGAGCTCTTCGGCACACCGTTCTCACAGTTTGTCAAAGGTTCGACGCAGCTTGTCTACGGCCGGCGCATAGCCCCGGGCGAGCACTGGCTGATGACGCGTGTCGCCGTCGGAGCGGCCCACGCCTACGGCAACTCGTCGCAGGTGCCTTATGCCGAGCAGTTCTATGCCGGTGGCGCCAACTCGGTCAGAGCCTTCACCGTCAGAAGCATAGGTCCCGGCAGCTATCATGACCCCAACTCGGGCAACGGCACCTACTTCGACCAGACAGGTACCTTTAAATTCGAGGCCAACGTCGAATACCGCTTCCCGATAGTCGGTCCGCTCCACGGCGCTGTCTTCGTCGATGCCGGCAACGTCTGGCTTCTCAAGGAAGACCCACAGCGTCCCGGCGGCACGCTCAAAGCCTCGACCTTCCTCAAAGATCTCGCCCTCGGCACCGGTCTGGGCCTGCGCTTCGACATCGGCATGCTCGTGTTGCGCGGCGACCTCGGCATCGGCATTCACGCCCCCTACGACACAGGCCGCAGCGGCTATTACAATATGAAATCATTCGGACGGTCGCTTGCCTTCCATCTCGCCATCGGCTACCCGTTCTGACAAACCAAGCAACTTCGTTTCTTGACAATGAGATTACATAGATTTATCCTTACCGGCGCGATGCTTGCCGCCGGATTCGTAGCGGCGCTCACTTCGGCCGCCGGCGCCCCGGCGCAGAGCGACACGCTTTGCGTCATGAGTTATAACGTTCATAACGCCGTTGGCATGGACGGCGTGCGCGATGTCAGCCGCCTTGCCCGAATTATTACCGCCGCAGGCGCCGACCTCGTCGCCATCCAGGAGGTCGACAGCGTCACCCGCCGCAGCGAAGGCCGCTATATCTTGGGTGATTTAGCTGCCGAGACTAATATGCATCCGGTCTTCGCTCCGGCCATCGACTTCGACGGTGGGCGTTATGGCATAGGGCTTCTGAGCCGCGAGCAGCCGCTGTCGGTGCGCCGTCTGCCGCTGCCGGGCGCCGAGGAGGAGCGCACGCTGTTGCTCGTTGAGTTTGAAGATTATATAATGGGCGTGACCCATCTGTCGCTCACCGAGGACGACCGTCTCGCCTCGGTCGGCATCCTCGAGCGCGAGGCCGCGGCGCTTGCCAAGCCCCTGATACTCGCCGGCGACTTCAACGCCTCGCCCGACAGTCCTGCGATAGAGGCTTTGTCGCAGACGTTTACGCCGTTAAGTGATGCGGTTTCGCCGACCTTTCCCGCCGACAATCCGACCGTGACAATAGATCATATCATGTATAAGGGAGACAACCCTCCGGCAGTGCTGTCGTCGCAGGTTGTCAATGAGCCTGTGGCCTCGGATCACCGTCCCATCGTCTGCCTTCTGCGCCTCCCGGGGCTCTGATTTATCGGATTAAAAGAACACAAGATCATAAGCGCATAAGAATAAAAGAAATAATTTAAATTCTTGTGTTCTTTTGATCTTTGCCTTTTGTTCTTTATGTCTTTCTGTCGGAAAACCGTGCATTGTGAATTCACGAAATTGGTGTAACTTTGCAGGTGGTTTTCAATTCTGTGTATGAGTCTATTGAAAAAGTTGCGGGGGCTTGCCTCGATGCCTACATTTCATGTGCTGCTGGCGCTGTCGGCGGCACACTGTCTCAACGACTTGCTCCAGTCGGTGATTACGGCCGTCTACCCGATGCTCAAGGCCGACCTCGGCCTTAACTTCGCGCAGATAGGTCTGGTGACACTCGTCTATCAGCTCGCGGCGTCGATATTCCAGCCCGTCGTCGGCTATGCTTTCGACCGCAGGCCCTTTGTGCGGAGTCTGCCCGCAGGCATGTGCAGCACCTCAATCGGCATCGTGCTCTTTGCGTTCAGTTCGACGCTGCCCGGTATCCTCTTGGCAGTGTTTATGGTTGGGGTAGGGTCGGCGACGCTCCATCCCGAGGCCTCGCGCATCACCTCGCTCGCCGGTCATGAGCGACGCGGCTTCGCCCAGTCGGTCTTTCAGGTCGGTGGCAACTTCGGCGGCTCGGTCGGGCCGCTGCTCGTGGCTCTGATAGTAGCTCCGCGAGGCCGACAGTATGTCGTTGTTTTCCTGCTGTTTGCCTGCGCCTGCTTCGCCGTGATGAGGCCGATTTGCCGCTGGTACCGCTCATATCTCGAACGCATGAAGCACGAGACGCGCACAGCCGTGCATCACCGTCTGCCCCTGTCGCGACGCCGCACGCTCTTTGCCATCGCCGTCATCGTCGTGCTGATATTCTCGAAATATATCTATATGGCGAGCCTGTCGAGCTATTATACATTCTATCTGATAGATAAGTTCGGCGTGACGGTGTCACAGTCGCAGATATTCCTCTTTATCTTCGTCGTCTCGACGGCGGCAGGCACGCTTGTCGGCGGACCCGTCGGCGACCGCTACGGGCGCAAGCTCGTCATCTGGGTATCGATACTCGGCACGGCGCCGTTCAGCATGCTGATGCCGCATGTGTCGCTGGCGCTGACGGCGGTGATGAGTTTCTGCGCCGGTTTCACGCTGTCGTCGGCATTCCCGGCGATACTGCTTTATGCCCAGGAGCTTCTGCCGACCAAGCTCGGCATGATCTCGGGTCTGTTCTTCGGCTTCGCCTTCGGCGTAGGCGGCGTGGCCTCGGCTATGCTCGGCGATTTCGCCGACCGCTACGGCATCGAGGCCGTCTATAACTTCTGCGCTTATATGCCGCTGCTCGGCGCCGTTGCGGCCTTCCTGCCTGACCTGCGAAAGAAAGACATTTAGCATTTTTTGTGAATTGCGATTTGCACAGGTGGCCGAAGTTGACTAATTTTGCGCAATACCTTAATTTACAACGGCCTATTAAACCAAAGATTTTTCATCGTGGCGATTCGCCCCGGACACAGTTATTCTTATGAACAAACCAATCATTGCTTTATCATCGCTTTTCGTCGCCTTCGCTGCCACGGCAGCTGTCGACGATGCCGCCGCAGACGTCATCAAGCGTTTCGCAGGCGAAAATATTCCCGTAGAAGTCTCTGTAAGTCTTGATAAAAACGACGGACGCGACGTCTACGAGACGACAGTCACCGACGGCCGCCTCAACGTCAAGGCCAGCAGCGGCGTGGCCGCCTGCCGCGGTTTCTATGACTTCGTCAAAAACAACGGCGCCGGCATCGCGTCGTGGACGGGCAACCGCCTCGACTGGCCCGCGAAACTCGCCGACAGCGAGACTGTGTCGGTGACCTCGCCGTTCAAGCACCACTATTATTTCAACGTCGTCACTTTCGGCTACACCACACCCTACTGGGACTGGGCTCGCTGGGAGCGTGAAATCGACTGGATGGCCCTCCACGGCATTGATATGCCCCTGGCGCTCGTGGCCAACGAGGCCATCACAGCCCGCGTATGGAAGAAACTCGGCCTCACCGACGAGGAGATAGCCGCATATTTTGTCGGCCCGGCCCACTTCCCCTGGATGCGCATGGGCAACATCAGCTCTATCGACGGCCCGCTGCCCGCCGAGTGGCACGAAGGTCAGATCGAGCTGCAGCATAAGATTCTCGACCGCATGAAGTCGCTGGGTATGAAGCCTATCTGCCCCGCTTTCGCCGGTTTCGTGCCGCAGGGCATCAAACGCCTCTATCCCGATGTCGAGCTGTTCGAGACATCGTGGCTCGGCGGTGTGTCGAAAAACTGGATGGTTTCGCCCGACTCGCCCCTCTTCCAGAAGATAGGCCGCATGTTTATCGAGGAGTGGGAGAAAGAGTTCGGCAAAAACGACTATTATATCGCCGACAGCTTCAACGAAATGGACATACCCTTCCCGCCCAAGGGCACCAAAGAGCGCTATGACATGCTCGCCAACTACGGCGACGAGGTCTACAGCTCGATCAAGGGCGGCAACCCCGACGCCATCTGGGTGATGCAGGGCTGGATGTTCGGCTACATGCGCCAGATCTGGGACTACGAGACTCTTCAGGCCCTCGTCAGCAAGGTTCCCGACGACAAGCTGCTGCTGCTCGACCTCGCTGTCGACTACAACAAATGCTTCTGGAAGATAGACTACAACTGGGAGTTCTACAAAGGCTTCTATAACAACTGTCTCTTATACACATCTGACGCTGCCGACGATA
>CALZQD010000140.1 GCA_945828175.1 uncultured Bacteroidales bacterium
ATTCCTCTACGTCTCGTGGGCTCGGAGATGTGTATAAGAGACAGCTGAGATATAGATGCCCGCCAAGATCTCGTAGCCTGCCTGGCGGAGGCGGTTTTCGCGCACTCTGATGTCGATTAGGGCGCGCTGGCGGTCGGTGGTTCCCGGTGCTGTCGAGGCCACGATGGCGACGTCTTTGCGGGCTTGTTCGACAGTGCGGTTTATGTCGGCTTTCGACGGCCGGTTGCGGTTGTCGCCGCCGCATGAACTGAGCGCGACGGCAGCGGCGGCTAATATTATTATAGCAAATTGTTTCATAACAGTATGATGCCCAATTTGGCGCAGGCGACTGCGTCGTCGAGGGCGTTGTGATGATTTTTAAGGGTTATGCCGAAGAAATTGCAGAGCGAGTCGAGCGATTTTGAGGCGCACATGCCGCGTGGTATCTGTCGGCGCGCTGCGGCGAGTGTACACATGAAGGGCCCGGGCGGCTCGAGGCGGTAGATTTTGCAGGCTTCGCGGATGCATTTGCTGTCGAACGGCGCGTTGTGGCCCACGAGCGTGAAGCCGTCGAGCCAGTCTGCCCATTCCTGCCATACGCGGCCGAACGACGGTGCGTCGTAGGTGTCTTTCTGCGTCAGCCCGTGGACCTGCGTGCAGGCATATGAATACCACTCGGGCTCGGGGCAAACGAGCGAGTAGCGCGTGTCGGCGACCATGCCGTCGATGACCTTGGCGGCGCCGATGGCGCAGATGCTCGACGGATTGAAGTTGGCTGTCTCGACGTCGATGGCGATGAATTTATCCATTGCTGCCTCGGTTGACTATGGCTTCGGCCCGGTCGCGCACTTCCTCCATGAGCCAGCGCGGAGTCGACGTGGCGCCGCAGATGCCGACGCTGACGGCTCCTTCGAGCCATGCCGGGTCGATGTGCGAGGCGTTCGACACGAGGTAGGTGCAGGGGTTGACGTCGTGACAGTGGCTGAAGAGTATCTTGCCGTTGCTGCTCTTGTCGCCGGCGACGAAGAGCACAATCTGGTGAGCGGCGGCAAATTCGCGGAGTCGCTCGACGCGGTTGCTCACCTGGCGGCAGATGGTGTCGAAATATTCGAATGTCGTCTCAGGGGCCTTGCGGCGCTTGATTTCGTCGATTATCGTGCGGAAGCCTTCGAGCGATTTGGTCGTCTGCGAGTAGAGGGCTATGTCGCGCGTGAAGTCTATCTTGTCGAGGCCGTCGATGTCTTCGACGACGATGGCGCTGCCGCCGGTCTGACCGACGAGGCCGTTGACCTCGGCGTGGCCGCGTTTGCCGTAGATGACTATCTGGGGCCGCGGGCCGCTGCCGTCGCAGCGCTCTTTGATGCGCCGCTGCAGCCGCAGCACGACAGGGCAGGTGGCGTCGATGATCTCGATGTTGTTGCGGTGGGCGGTGTCGTAGGTCTCGGGCGGCTCGCCGTGGGCGCGAAGCAGCACTTTGGCGTCGTGAAGCCCGGCGAGGTCTTCGTGGGTGATCGTCACAAGACCCTTGGCTCTGAGGCGCTCGACCTCGTCGCTGTTGTGGACGATGTCGCCAAGACAGTATATCGAGCCCGAGGCCGCGAGTTCTTCCTCGGCCTTGGTGATGGCTGTGGTGACGCCGAAGCAGAAGCCCGAGGCGCTGTCAATCTCGACCGTGGCCATCGGCGTCAGAGTTTTGCTATGGTTTCGTTGAAGCGGTCGAGCAGCCATGCGTCCTGTTCATCGACGCTCATCTGCGAGTTGTCGAGGGCGATGGCGTCGTCGGCTCGCCGCAGCGGGCTCTCCTCGCGGGTCTCGTCGATATGGTCGCGGCTGACGACGTTGGCGAGGATGTCTTCGTATGACAGTGCGTTACCTTTCTCTGTCATTTCCAGGAAGCGGCGCTGTGCGCGTGTCTCGGCCGACGCGTTGACAAAAATCTTCAGCTCGGCTGCGGGGAACACGGTCGTGCCTATGTCGCGGCCGTCCATGACGATGCCTTTCGACTCGCCCATGGCCTGCTGTTTGGCTACGAGAGCGTGGCGCACCTCGGCGATGGCGGCTGTCGGCGAGACGTTGTTAGAGACGCGCAGCGAGCGTATCTCTTTCTCGACATCCTTGCCGTTGAGCGTCGTGTGCTGGCTGCCGTCGGGCATGATCTTGAAGTCGATGGCGATATCGTCGAGCGCGGCTGTCAGAGCGGCCTTGTCGATATTGCCCGCGGCGTCGATCATGCCCTTATCGAGGGCATAGAGTGTGACGGCACGATACATCGCGCCTGAATCAATATATCTGTATCCCGTGGCCTTAGCCAGGCGGCGGGCCATGGTGCTTTTGCCTGACGACGAATAGCCGTCGACGGCGACGATTATTTTTTTTGAGTCAGTGTTCATTGCTTTATGTCACTTGTTTAGAAAGTCGTTGATATTGCACGACAGATTGAACATCAGCGTCGTGGCTCCCGAATGTGGCTGGGCGAGCGCCAGGCCGACGTTGAAGTTCTTCACCTTGATGCCGCCCGCGAGCGAGAATCCCGAGAGTAAGCTGCGCGAGTAGGTGCTCATGTCGGTGCGTGTCTTGTAGTTATAGCCGAGGCCGAGATAGAAGTTCGGGCTCGATATCAGGTCGGCGCCGAAAACCAAGTGCCTGAACAGGTTCGAGCTGAAGCTGTCTTTGATTTTAGGCTCGGCGCTGTCGCTGCCGTCGCCCGTCTCGACAAAAGGCAGATGCCATTTGGTCAGATTCCAGGCCGTTATCGAGAAACGTATCGGGAACGTGCCGAACGACTGCGACCAGCCCAAGCGAACGTCGAAGGGCAGACGGTCGTAGCTCTCGTTGAACCTCTTGACCTGACCGCCGAGGTTGGCCACGACGACGCTGAGCGACAGGTCGCGCTCGCTGTCATAGTAGTTGAGGCCCAAGTCGGTCGACAGCGCGAAGGCCGTGTAGTCGGCGTAAGAGCTGTAGATCATCTTCAGGTCGATGCCGCCGCGCAGGTTATCGGTGATGTCGTGCGAGTAAGCGCCCGAAAACGCCAGGTCCTTCGGCGAGAAAGTGCCTATGGCCGAGCCGTCGGGCAGAGTCTCCTTCATCGAACCGTAGCCGAAATAGCGTATCGCCGCCGACCATGCCCCGTGCTCGCCCGCCTGACGAGCGTAGCGGAGACCCGCGAAATTCGAGCCGCCGAGATAGTGCATATAGTCGAGCAGAATCTGATTGTCCATCTCGCCGCCTAACAGCGCCGGGTTCTGGTCGACGATACCGAGGTCATCGTCGACAAGAGAGATATTCACCCCGCCGAGACCATAAACCTTCGACGACGAGGTGATGTTGAGAAAAGTATAGGCAGTCGAGCCGTCGGCGGCGTGGGCTGCCGTCGTCAGCAACACTACTGTCGACAGGGCGATATTTCTTACGATACCGTAGAACTTCATATAATACAGTCGGCTCCGGGGCCTTTTACGATGCAAAGTTAATAATAAAAGATAAACGGAAAAACACATCACTATATTGTGTCGCCCGAAAATGGCCGCGAAACACTGTTAAAAAACACATTGTCACCCTCACCGCCGCCAACCTCCGGATTTCTTGCCTCCGACGGGTAAATTTTTATTAAAAATTAGCGCCTGTTAAAGAAAAATGTCTATATTTGCCTCAATTAAAAAATGAAATAATCTATACCCAGTAAAATAAACACTTATGGATATTAACAGTATCATGAACAACCTGGAAGCCAAGCACCCGGGTGAAAAAGAATACCTTCAGGCAGTGAAGGAAGTGTTGATGTGCGTCGAGGATGTCTACAACCAGCATCCTGAATTCGAACGCAACAAAATCGTCGAGCGCATGGTCGAACCCGACCGCATCGTGACCTTCCGCGTCACCTGGCTCGACGACAAAGGCGAGGTACAGAACAACATCGGCTATCGCGTACAGTTCAACAACGCCATCGGCCCGTACAAAGGCGGTATCCGTTTCCACGCTTCTGTCAACCTCTCGATTCTGAAATTCCTCGGCTTCGAGCAGACATTCAAAAACGCCCTCACAACTCTCCCCATGGGCGGCGCAAAAGGCGGCAGCGACTTCTCGCCCCGCGGCAAGAGCGACCGTGAGATCATGCGCTTCTGCCAGGCCTTCATCCTCGGCCTCTGGAAAAACCTCGGTCCCGACCGCGACGTTCCCGCAGGCGATATCGGCGTAGGCGGCCGCGAAGTAGGCTACATGTACGGCATGTACAAACGCCTCGTCAACCAGCACGACGGCACATTCACCGGCAAAGGCCTCGAATTCGGCGGAAGCCGCATCCGTCCCGAAGCAACGGGCTTCGGCGCACTCTATTTCGTTCAGAGCGTCCTCAAGACAAACAAAGACGACATCAAAGGCAAGACCATCGCCATCTCGGGCTTCGGCAACGTTGCGTGGGGTGCTGCCCTCAAGGCTACCGAACTCGGCGCCAAAGTCGTCACCATCTCAGGCCCCGACGGCTACGTCTATGACCCCGAAGGCCTCAACGCCGAGAAGATCGACTACATGCTCGAGCTCCGAGCATCAGGCAACGACGTCGTCGCACCCTATGCCGACAAATTCCCCGGCTCGACATTCTACGCCGGCCGCAAACCCTGGGAACAGAAAGTCGACATCGCGCTCCCCTGCGCCACACAGAACGAACTCAACGGCGACGACGCCCATCAGCTCGTCGACAACGGCGTCAAATATGTCTGCGAAGTCTCAAACATGGGCTGCACACCCGAAGCCATCGACACCTTCATCTCGAGCCGCATCATCTATGCGCCCGGTAAGGCAGTCAACGCCGGCGGCGTAGCAACCTCAGGCCTCGAAATGAGCCAGAACGCCATGCACCTCCAGTGGAGCGCCGAAGAAGTCGACGATAAACTCCACACCATCATGCGTGACATCCACGAACAGTGCGTCAAATACGGCACTGAGCCCGACGGCTACATCAACTACATGAAGGGCGCCAACATCGCCGGCTTCATGAAAGTCGCCAACGCCATGATGGGCGAAGGCGTCTGCTGATAAGCTGACCAAAAAAGGTCGATCCACAAAACGGCCGACCTCAAAAACGACCCACACAAGCGTTTAATCATACCAACCGACGAGGCGAGCCCACCCAACCGTGGCCCCGCCTCGTTTCTTGTTTATCCGCTGTCTCTTATACACATCTGACGCTGCCGACGATATGCAGTGTGT
>CALZQD010000141.1 GCA_945828175.1 uncultured Bacteroidales bacterium
GATTCCTCTACGTCTCGTGGGCTCGGAGATGTGTATAAGAGACAGGTCATGCCCGGCGCCGACTACGGCTTCGACATGGTCGTCGACCTCAGGGTAGACCTCGCCGCACCCCACGCCGCCGCCCGCTCGCTCGAGCGCTACGGCTATGCCGTCATCGACGCTGTCGCCGACAGCAACGACCCCGACGGCGGCGATGACACCCTGCGCCGGCGCGTCGACGAACTGATGAGGTATCTTAACATATGATGATCTTATGAAAATAGCAATCTACGGCAGCCGCCGACAGCAAGACCATCTCGCCCGCATCGAAGCCTTCATGAAAGCGCTCGCAGCCGCCGGCGACGAAGTGGTGATGCACCCGAAGCTCTACAAATATCTCGTGCCGCTGATGCCGCTCGCCCTCGGCGCCGTCACCCGCGTCACCGACCGCAACAACTTCGATGCCGACATCGTCATCAGCATCGGCGGCGACGGCACCTTCCTGCGCTCGGCCATGTGGGTGGGCGACAAGGAGATACCCATCCTCGGCATCAACACCGGCCGCCTCGGCTATCTCACCTCGATGCCCGTGACATGCCTGCCGACGCTGCGCGAGCTCATCGACGGCGGCGGTTTCACCGTCTCGCGCCGGCGACTCATCGAGGTCGTCGCGCCCGAGCTCAGCATCTGGCCCTTCGCCCTCAACGAGGTCACCATATCGAAAGACGACAGCGCGTCGATGATCGACGCCAACACTACCCTCAACGGCGTCGACCTCGCCGACTACCGTGCCGACGGCCTCATCGTGTCGACGCCGACGGGCAGCACGGCCTATAACCTTTCGGTCGGCGGCCCGCTCATCGAGCCCGAGACGCCCGTCTGGGTCATATCGCCCATCGCGGCCCACACGCTGTCGATGCGTCCGCTGGTCGTCAGCGACAGCTCGCGCCTGACGGTCTGTCCCGCCGGCCGCGCCTCGCACTTCCGCCTGACCCTCGACGGCCGCTGGACGACACTCAACATCGGAACGACGGTCGAATTGCGCCGCGCGCCGTTCGACACGCTCGTCATGCGCCCCGACAACATCGATTTCGCAAGCACTCTGCGCGAGAAACTTCACTGGGGACTCGACTGAAAAATGACGCAGATAAAGACAATAACCGGTTCGGGAACATTCGATTACGCCCCTGTCGGACGAATACACTACACCGTGCGGCCCACGGCGCGGCGCATCACGGCTCGCTGGCGCGCGGGAGCCGTCTATATGTCGCTGCCTCCGCGCCTCGAGACCTCGATGCTGCTCAACGCCCTGAGCGAAATGACTCCGGCGATTCTGCGCCACCGCCCGACCGAAACTTTCTACCACATCGGCGACACCGTCGACACCGCCGACCTCAAAATAACAATCACAGCGCGCGCTGAGCACACCGGCCGCGTCGTCGCACGTCAGCTCAAGGCACGCGAATTTGCCGTCGAGGTCGACCCCGACGTAGATTTCACCGACCGCAACGCCGTCATTGCCGTCAGCGACGCCATGAAACATATCGCCCGCTTCGTGGCGCCCGACATTCTTCTGCCGCGCGCCCGCGCCATCGCCGAGGCGGTCGACCGACGGCCATTGGCATGGGAGATTTCGCGCGGACTGCATACGCTCGGCCGCTGCAACTCGCGCGGCGTCATCGCTCTCAGCTGCGTCTGCGTCTTTCTGCCTGCCGACCTGCGCGACTATATCATCTGCCACGAACTCGCCCACCTATCCGAAATGAACCATTCGGCCGCCTTCCATCAGATCTGCGACAGATACTGCGGCGGCCGCGAACGCCAGCTTCAGGCACGCCTCCGCCGCTTCAAATTCCCGGTGGTGAAGTAAAATGACGTCCACTATAATATCGCAAAATATCGCAATTTATCAAAAATTGCGATATTTTGTAATATATATTATTGTTTATCAGTGCGTTGACGAGCAGCTGATGAGGCCGACGAGCCAAAGGAGGACAATAGCGCCGACGACCGAACAGATAAGGCTGCCGATAATGCTCGTCGTGTGAATGCCGAGGAGGCCGAAAATCCAGCCGCCGAGCACACCGCCGATGATACCGACCACAAGATTGACTATGAGGCCGAAACCTCCGCCTCGCATAAGCTTGCCGGCTACAAATCCAGCCACAAGACCTATAAGTATAAACCAAATAAATGACATAACGAATTGTATTTAATAATGTAAGACATTACAAAGAATACAATTCCCAAAAGGCATTTGTTCAAACACGTTGCTCCACACTCATTCCTTCTGTTCCTTTGTCCATATTACTTTGTGATTCCATCAGTCGTTATCCTCCGGTCGAGGATGGTCCTTGACCCATTGTTTCCATTGTTTTTTGTCGGCCCAGATCCATTTTTCATATTTAAGGGGATTGACAGGCACTTCAATCGAGCACGGCACAAAGTAATAAACGTTGTCGCACGGGCCAACCCATTTGTATCGCTCGGGAGCTAAGCCTTTGTTTAACTTAATAATTCGTTTCTCATATATTCGCCCTTCTACATAGCCTTCATCCCACTTGAATATTAAGTCGGATTTCGGAAAGAAAAAAATTTTTACGGTATCTTTATCTACATTATAAATACCAAAATTCCAAATTCCATAGTTCCCTTTCATATAGACAGTGCCATCAGGTTTAAGGACTATCTGGGTGTCGGGATTGCAGGTGTCGGGTGAATTACTATAAAAACCGTTGATTTTAAGACGGCCTTCTTCATCTGGGTTGTAATCGTCGCTAAACTTATAATGAGTCCATTGTGATAAATAATGGGTTCTGAAACAACTTTGTAAGCCAACAAGAGATATTATAATCACTATAGCAATAATCAGTCTTTTCATAGCTAAGGTCCATTTATCTGTCAAACAAATCTTTCTGTACACGCCTAATCGTACTACCGCCCGGATAGCTGTAAAACTCCGGCAGACTGTCAGAGGGAATAAGCCTGAAAACATTTGAACATTGTTTTGAAATATCAATATCTACCGTATCTTTAAGCCGGGGTGCGCTTGACGATGTGAAATTATTTAATTTAGTTCTAAAAGAATATTCAGGTAATAACTTAAGACTCGTCCACACAATGCGCGTCGAATCTTCGATTCCAAAAGTCGCAATACCTATACCCTTATTATATAGAGTGAGCAAATCTGTAGTTTGATAAAAGTTGATATTTGCCTTTATTGAGTCTCCGTCTACTTTATATATACCCCATGTATCGAAAAATTTGATAAATCCATCAGGATAAAATACTATACATGTATCCGGGTAGATATCGAGCTGTGAGCGTGTAAAGAACCCCCTTATATCTAATCGATTGGCAGAATCCGCGACATAAACGGGACTCCATCGAAGCGGAGTTTTTTCAAAGAAACGTTTTACATCATTGCTTGAGCTCATATATGGCTCTTTATCGTGGAGCGGTTGACGACGATAAAAAAGATTTCCTACTGAGCTACAAGCGCTCAACAGCATAAACGTCATCAGGCCAACGAATATAAAAATCATCGTTTTTCTCAATATGTCCATGAGATTGTATGAATTTAAGGTAGGTTTTTCGCAAAGTTAATCATATATTTGCGGCGAGCAAGTATGATGACCCTAAATTATGCGGTTTTGATGAACAATCGAGCGTTTACGGCTGTCATATATTAATAATACTGACTCGAAAAATTATCACATTATGATAAAGTTTGATTATAGGGCTATGGTGACTAAGGTTAGGGGTTATTTTGATCTCACCGACTTCCTGTTGCCCCAAGCCGACGCTGAGGCTGCCATTCGCGAGGGCGTTTCGTTCCGCGGTGTCAATATTCTGATACTCATTGTGGCAATATTTATCGCGTCGCTGGGTCTTAATGTCAATTCGACGGCGGTCATCATCGGCGCCATGCTCATCTCGCCGCTCATGGGCCCGATCATCGGCATCGGCCTGGCGGTCGGCGTGCATGACTTCGAGCTGATGAAGAGGTCGTTCCACAACCTGATGATGGCAACGTTGTTCAGCGTCGCCACGTCGTGTCTCTACTTTCTCATATCGCCTGTCAACGAGGGCCATAGCGAACTGCTCGCCCGCACATCGCCGACCATCTACGACGTGTTTATCGCCCTCTTTGGCGGCGCCGCCGGCATCCTCGCCACGGGCAGCCGCGTCAAAGGCAATGTGCTGCCGGGCGTGGCCATCGCCACGGCTCTTATGCCGCCGCTGTGTACGGTCGGCTACGGTCTGGCGACCTTGCAGTTAAATTATTTTATAGGGGCGCTCTATCTCTTTTTCATCAACTCGGTCTTTATCGCCTGCGCGACAACGATCGGTATCAAGCTGATGAAATATCAGGTCAAGGATTTCTCGAATCCGGTGCGTGCCAAACGTGTCAAGAATATCGTCTACACGATTGCTGTCCTGACGATGATACCGGCATGTTTCATGACTTACTCGATGTATATGCAGTCGACGTTCATCACAAACTGCGACAGGTTTGTCAACACTGAATTTAATTTCCCCAACACCCAGGTGCTCAATTATAAGCCGAATTATAACAAGGGTAACAGGCAGCTGACAGTCAGCCTCGTCGGCGCTCCGCTGCCCGAAGATTCGCTGTTGCTGGCCATGACCGACAAGCTGCCTGACTACCATCTGGGCGGCACGCGCCTGCGCATCGCCCAGGGCGTAGGCTCGACGATGCCCGATGCCGAGTCGATGTCGTCGTCGATGCTCCGCGACATGTATCAGGTGACACAGGCCACGATTGCCGGCCAGCAGCAGACAATCGACTCGCTGCGCACGGTATGTGCCGCGGCTGCTCACAACGATACGATCGGCTCGGTGATCGCGCCCGAGCTGCGCGTCATCTTCCCGCAGGTGCGCGACATAGCCTTCACCCGCGCCATAGTCAGCAACGTCGTCAACGACCACCGCGACACGCTCAACCTCGTCCTGGCGCAGTATACCAAACCGATGACAGCCGCCCAGACGGCGAAATTCCGCGAATACCTCGAGGCGCGCCTCAATACCCGCCCGATAACAATCGTCTCGGGTGAATACCGATAGCGGTTCGGCGCGCTGACGCCTTACTTAACGACTTTATACAATGCACAATGCACAATGCACAATGCACAATGCACAATGCACAATGCACAATGCACAAT
>CALZQD010000142.1 GCA_945828175.1 uncultured Bacteroidales bacterium
CGATTAGCCGCTGCAGTGCGGTGGATGCGGCCGAGAGGTGCGAGTGGGTCGCCGCCATGTCGATCTCGTCGGTCAACGGCGTGTCTTTGCTGTAGCGCGAGTTGCGGCGTATATATGTGATGCAGGTGTTGATGGCAGTGCGGTAGAGCCATGTCGACATCTTCGACTCGCCTCTGAATTTGTCGAGCCCCTGCCAGATGTTGATGGCAATCTCCTGATAGAGGTCGTCGAAGCTTGCGCCGGGCGAGCTGTAGAGGCTGCATATCTTGGCCAACAGGCCTTTGTTGGCGTCGAGTATGTCGAGAAAACACTGTTCTTTTGTTGATTGGTCTTTCTTCATTGCGTCAGTCGTCGGTGATGACTGTTGTTGTGGTTGTTCGTTATTTTAGACGCGAAGTAAATAAAAAAATTACGCCCCCGGCGAAAAAATTGCCGGAGGCGTATGCTTTTTTATCAATCAGCGGCTGTTACTGCTGCACGTTGTTGCGGCGGAAGGTATAGTCGCGGTCGGCGATCTCGAAGGTCATGATGCCGTTTTTGATCTTGATGTCGTCAAGTTTGTTGTATTTGAGGAACTCGGTCTTGATGGCCGGAGCGATAACGCTCTGCCAGCGGGCGGCTGTGGCGGTCGAGAGTGAGTCGAGCTGCGGGTCCTGCATGCCGCTGACGAGGTCTTCGGCGAAGGTGACGCCGTCGGGGTCGACCTTGACCGTGAAGCTCGACGGGTCGAGGGTGATGGCGATGTCATCATCGTCGATGAAGGCCCATGTGCCTGTCATCGAAGCCGATGCTGCGACGCTGACTTCATAGGCTGCGTTCTCGAAGGTACCACCCGTGACGGGCTGGTTGGCGTCGATGGCTGCCGAAATTGTCAGAAGACCGCTGTCTTTGGCCTTGCTTGCGGGCTGTTGTGCGAAATCGAGTGATATTGTCGAGGTTACGTCGATGGCGCCGCTCACTGCGAGCGAGCGGTCGGGCATACCTGTCCACGAGCCTGCGACGTCGGCGTGACGCTCGCACGATGTAAATGCGGCGGCTGCGACGGCTAAGCCCGAGGCTAAGATGAGATTGAGATGTTTCATTGTGTTATAATGCGTTAATAATTTTAGCACTATAACAATTAAATGACTGTTAATGTTCTTCTCAGCGGCGGTTTTCGGGCAGAGCCGAGACGATGGCCTCGCGCGAGGCGTCCATCAGTTCCTTGAGGTCGTGGCCGCTCGCGGGCGCCTCGATGGGCTTGTGTATCGTCAGTCTTATATGGCCGGGGCGGGGCAGGATGGCCGTTCGCGGCATCACCTCGTAGGCGCCTTCAATGGTCAGCGGCACAACGGGCATGCCGAATTCGACGGCGAGGGTGTAGGCGCCGCGCTTGAAGGGCCTGACATGGCCGTCGAGTGTGCGCGAGCCTTCGGGGAAGACCACGACCGACATGCCGCCGGCGAGCTGGCGCTCGGCGTCTTCCATGGTCTTGCGTATGCCTGCCGGAGTGCGGTTGTCGACATAAATCTGACCCGACACACGGCAGCTGTAGCCGACGAGCGGTATCGACTCGAGCGCCTTTTTCATCATCCACCTGAAGTTGTGGTTGAGGTAGCCGTAGATCGAGAAGATGTCATAGGCTCCCTGATGGTTGGCGACGAAGACATACGAGGTTTTCTTCGCGATGTTCTCGCGGCCCGTGACCGTCACTTTGACGAAAGTCAGCAGGCAGAAGAGTTTCGACCAGTAACGGGCCGGCCAGTAACCCCACCATCGCGCTCCGCCGAGGGCCGAGCCTATTATGGTGACGATAGCGGTCACGATTGTCGCCGCCAGCAGTATCGGCAGCATGATGAAAATCTGATATATGCGGTAGAATAGTATCATGGCGTTGAAATTTTCGGCAAATATAAACAATTATTTAAAATAATGTGTCGCGGTCGAGGCTCATTTGGGGATATTTAGTAATTTTGCACCTCGGAAAAATATACTGAAACTATTCAAACATAGACCCAAATGAACGAATTAGCACCCAAATACAGTCCTTCTGAAGTAGAAGACAAGTGGTATGCTTACTGGATGGAGCACAAGCTCTTTCATTCAGAACCCGATGATCGTCAGCCGTATACAATCGTAATTCCCCCGCCAAATGTGACCGGTGTGCTCCACATGGGCCACATGCTCAACAATACTATCCAGGACATCCTCGTGCGCCGCGCGCGCATGGAGGGCAAGAACGCCCTCTGGGTGCCCGGCACCGACCATGCCTCTATCGCAACCGAGACCAAGGTCATCGCCAAGCTCGCCTCGCAGGGCATCAAGAAAACCGACCTCACCCGCGAGCAATTCCTCGTCCACGCCTGGGACTGGACCAAGACCCACGGCGGCATCATCCTCCAGCAGCTGCGCAAACTCGGCGCCTCGTGCGACTGGGACCGAACGGCCTTCACTATGGACGAGCGCCGCTCTGAGAGCGTCGTCAAGGTCTTCTGCGACCTCTACAACAAAGGCTACATCTACCGCGGCCTGCGCATGGTCAACTGGGACCCCGCCAACCGCACGGCCATCAGCGACGACGAGGTCTTCTTCGTCGACGAGAAATCGAAGCTCTACTACCTCCGCTACTACCTCGCCGACGACGATTTCACCGGCGAGACAGGCGCCGAGGAGGAAGTCGTCCACCGCGACGCCGAAGGACGCCGCTACGCCGTCGTCGCCACGACCCGTCCCGAGACCATCATGGGCGATACTGCTATGTGTATCAACCCCAAAGACCCCAAGAACCAGTGGCTCAAGGGCAAGCGCGTCATCGTGCCCCTCGTCGGCCGTGAGATTCCCGTCATCGAGGACCGCTATGTCGAAATCGACTTCGGCACCGGCTGTCTCAAAGTGACTCCGGCCCACGACAAGAACGACTATATGCTCGGCAAGAAGCACAATCTCGAGACCATCGACATCTTCAACGAAGACGGCACAGTCAACGAATGCGGCGCGCCCTACACCGGCCTCGACCGCTTCGAGGTGCGCGAGCGCATCGCCAAAGACCTCGCCGCCGCAGGCATGCTCGAGAAAGTCGAGGACTACGACAACAAGGTCGGCTTCTCTGAGCGTACCAAGGTCGCCATTGAGCCCCGTCTGTCTACCCAGTGGTTCGTCTCGATGAAGCACTTTGCCGAAATCTCGCTCAAGCCTGTCATGGACGATATCATCAGCTTCGTTCCCGAAAAATACAAGACCACATACCGCATCTGGCTCGAAAACATCCAGGACTGGTGCATCAGCCGTCAGCTCTGGTGGGGTCACCGCATCCCGGCTTATTATTATAAGGATAAAGACGGCAACAACATGACCGTCGTCGCCGAGACCATCGAGGCAGCGGTCGAGAAAGCTCGCGTCGACGGCGGCCGCCCCGACCTTCAGGCCTCTGATCTCACCCAGGACCCCGACGCTCTCGACACATGGTTCTCGAGCTGGCTCTGGCCCATCACGCTCTTCGACGGCATCCTCAATCCCGGCAACAAAGAGATCAACTACTACTATCCCACGGCCACACTCGTCACCGGTCCCGACATCATCTTCTTCTGGGTCGCCCGCATGATCATGGCCGGATATGAATACGTAGGCAAACAGCCCTTCGACAACGTCTACTTCACCGGCATCGTCCGCGACGCCATCGGCCGCAAGATGTCGAAGCAGCTCGGCAACTCGCCCGACCCGCTCGACCTCATCGCCACCTACGGTGCCGACGGCGTCCGCATGGGCCTGATGCTCGCCGCCCCCGCCGGCAACGACATCATGTATGACGACAAACTCTGCGAACAGGGCCGTAACTTCTGCAACAAGATCTGGAACGCCTTCCGCCTCGTCAAAGGATGGGAGGTCGACGACAAAGCCGCGCAGCCCGAAGTCGCCGCCATCGCTGCCCGTTGGTTTGAGGCCGCTCTCGATGCCGCCCTTGAGGAAGTCGCCGACCAGTTTGCCAAATTCCGTCTCAACGAGGCGCTGATGACCGTCTACAAGCTATTCCGCGACGAATTCTCGTCGTGGTATCTCGAAATGGTCAAGCCCGCCTACGGCTGCCCCGTCGACGGCAAGACCTATGCGCAGACAATCGCCTTCTTCGACAAACTCCTCCGTATGCTCCATCCCTTCATGCCCTTCATCACCGAAGAGCTGTGGCAGCACCTGGCAGAGCGCGCCGACGGCGAGTCGATCATGTATGCCGAGATGCCCAAGGCTGTCGGCCTCGACCGCTCTATCATCGGTCTCGTCGACCTTGCCAAAGAGATTGTCACCGGCGTCCGCGGCGTCAGAGCACAGAAAAACATTGCCTCGAAAGAGGTGCTGACCCTCAACGTCATCGGCGGCTTCGACGCCCGTATCACCCCAGTCGTCGTCAAGCTCGCCAACCTCGACGCCGTCAACAGCGATTGCGCCAAAGACCCTGCCGCAGCGTCATTCCTCGTCGGTACAACCGAATACAACGTCCCCCTCGCATCGACCATCGACGTCCCTGCCGAGATCGCACGACTCGAGAAAGAGATAGCCTATCTCGAAGGCTTCAAGCGCACGGTCGAGAAAAAACTCTCCAACGAACGCTTTGTCAGCAACGCCCCCGAGGCCGTCGTCGCCAACGAGCGCAACAAACTCTCCGACGCCGACTCGAAGCTCGCCGCTCTCCGTGCCAACCTCGCCGCCCTCAAATAAAAACGGCAAACGACATTCCCAATCCCCATATACCCAAGGCGCGCCCACTCATGGACGCGCCTTGCTGTTTCCGAATGATGCAAATTGACCCTATAAGACGTTACTATAATACAATTATTATGACTATATTTGCCAAACCCTTAAAACGATATCATTATGAAAATGAAATTTACACTCTTTTTACTGCTCCTTATAATGGCGATGCCGCTGAGTGCTCAGACCTCGGGCGAGACAGATAACGAGCCGGTCTATAATATGGCAATGGTGAGCCAGCAGCCGAAGTTCCCGGGAGGAACAGCAGCTATGTATAAATGGTTCGCTGACAATGTGAAATATCCTGCCGAAGCAGCGAGCGAAGAAGCTTGGGGCAAGGTGATTGTCGATTTTGTAATCACCAAGACAGGCGCAATCCATAAAGTGAGCGTCGCCCGCAGTCTTCATCACGCGCACGACC
>CALZQD010000143.1 GCA_945828175.1 uncultured Bacteroidales bacterium
AGATTCCTCTACGTCTCGTGGGCTCGGAGATGTGTATAAGAGACAGGGCTGGAAGGTACCGGCACCGACATGGAGCGTGACCTCGCGACGGGTGATGCCGCGGCGGTCGACCTCTTCAAGCAGTTCGGGTGTGAAGTGCAGCCCGGCTGTCGGTGCGGCGACCGAACCGTCGATGCGGCTGAAGACCGTCTGATAGTCACGGCTGTCGCTCTCCTCGGTATCGCGGTTGAGGTAGGGCGGTATGGGTATCTCGCCGGCGGCTGAGATGATGTCGGCGAAGGTGAAGTCGCTGTTATCCCACGAGAGTTCGACAACCGAGCCACTGTCGTCTTTTTTGAGGCGCTCGGCCTTGAGTGTCACATCTTTGCCCTCGATGCTGAGCTGCATCGCGAGTGCTCCGCTTTTCCATCGCTTCGAGTTGCCGACGAAGCATTGCCAAGTGCAACGCTCTGTCGACGAGAAGTTTGTCGCATAGTCGGCGGGGCTGACGGGTTCGAGGCAGAATATCTCGATTTTACCTCCCGAATCCTTTGTGAAGCGCAGTCGGGCGTTGATGACGCGAGTGTTGTTGTAGACCAGTGTCGCGGGCGTCGGCAGCAGCGACGGGAGCTCTCTGAAGATGTGCTCCGAGATGACGCCGCCACGACTCATCAGCAGCTTGCATTCGTCTCTGACTGCCAAGGGATGACGCGCAATCATCTCGTCGGGTAGGGGGTAATCGTATTCTTCGATTCTGATATCTCTGGGATTTGCCATTGCGTTGAGTTTTGGGTTTGCAAAATTACAATAAAACGGGTAAATTTCTCGTTTATTATATGTAATTTTGTGCGAGATACTGATTATGAAAAAACTAAGATATTCAATATCAGCGGCAATGCTGTCGTTTATGCTCCCCGTGGCGCTCGTCTCATGCAGCGACGAGCCCAATAATCGCGGGGAAGACGAGTCGGTCGGCCGCACTATTCTCGTATACATAGTTGCAAACAATACGCTCGGTCAGGACGGTTACGACCTTATGGACATCGAGGAGATGAAGACGGCATCGCTCGCCGGCGACATCAAGAACGGACGGCTCATCGTCTATTACTCTGACGTCCACGGCGATGTGACTCTCAGCGAGATCAAAGACGGCGAACTTGTGCCGCTGAAGACCTACGACAATTCGGCGCTCTCGGTCGAGTCGTCGCGTATGCGTGAAGTCTTTGCCGATACGAAAAAACTTGCCCCCGCCGAAGACTACGGCCTGGTGCTGTGGAGCCACGGCTCGGGCTGGCTGGTCGATGGCATAGATGAAGCTGACCCTGCCGCACCGGCGCCCCAGTCGTTCGGTGAGGACGGCCGCAAGCGCATGAACGTCTCGACGCTGGCGCGCACGCTCAAAGGTCAGGACTTCGGTTTCGTCTACTTCGACTGCTGTCTGATGGGCTCGGTCGAGGTCATATATGAGCTCCGCGACTGCGCCGATTATATCGTTGCTTCGCCAACCGAATTGCCTGTCTACGGTATGCCTTACGAGCAGAATATAAAGTATTTCTTTAAATCAACGCCCGATCTCGTCCAGGCCGCCAAGGCGACTTTCGACTCGTATAACACTCCCGGCGTTTCTCAGGACAACTGGTGTACGATGGCCGTCTACGACATGAAGGCTGTCAGCCGTATGGTCGAGGCTACTAAGGCTGTCTACTCGACGTCGTTTATCGGATTCCCCGACGGCTATCAGCCGCAGCGCTACTCAGACCTGCCTGTTTGCTACTACTACGACTTCGTCGATTATGTAAGCGCCCTCGGCGCCGACAAGGCTTTGCTCGACGAGCTCAAGACCGCCGTCTCTGATGTCGTCATTTACCACGCCGAGACCCCGATGCTTTTTGATATCGTCCCTCTTGAACATTGCAGCGGCTTAGCGACTTATATTATGAGAAACCACGACGACAACCGCAAGAATTATAAGTCGACCTTGTGGTATCGCGATGTTGTATCACTATTAAATTCTCACGACTAATGGGTTTTATCGAATTTCTTCAGACCGGACTGCCTGTTTTGCCCGAGGCTGTTCCCGACAAGCAGCAGGAGCTCGCCATGCTTAAATCGCTGCCTTTCGACGAGCTGATGGATAAGGTCATACACTCGATGGTGACTTTCGCCATCAACCTCGCCATAGCTATCCTCGTCTTCTATGTCGGCAAGTTTATCATCGCCAAACTCTATAAGTTTGTCGCCGGAATCATGGATAAGCGCAAGGCCGACAAGTCGCTGACGAGCTTCATCTTAAGCCTTGTCAGGATGGTCCTCTATTTCATCCTGATAGTCACCGTCATCGGCATCATTGGCATCGAGACTTCGTCGTTTATAGCCATCTTTGCCTCGGCCGGCGTCGCCATCGGTATGGCTCTGAGCGGCACGCTCCAGAATTTTGCCGGCGGCGTACTGATTCTGCTTATAAAGCCTTATAAGGTCGGTGATTACATCGAGGCGCAGGGCTATGCCGGCACCGTCAAGGAGATTCAGATTTTCCACACGATAATCCTCACCCCTGACAACAAGTCGATAATCATCCCCAATGGCGGCCTGTCGACGGGATCGGTCAACAACTACAGCCGCGAGTCCTACCGTCGCGTCGACTGGTCGGTCGGCATCTCCTACGGCGACGACGTCGAGGTTGCCCGCAAAGCCATCCTCGCCATTTTCGCCTCAGACGAGAGGATAGTCGAGAAATATCTCGCCGACGATATGTCGCAACGACTCAAAGAAGAGGCAGCCAAAGCTGTCGAGAGCGGCGCGCCTGTCGACGACGAACCCAAAAAGCGCTCGTTTGTCTATCGCATGTTCCACCGCACCAAGCGCGTCAAGTCGAAGATTGACATCTGGAAAGAAGAGCAGCTCAATCAGCCTGAGTATATGAAACATAGCGTTGACTGCAGCCCGACCGTTGTCGTCGCCGAACTCGCCGACAGCGCCGTCGTTCTCAAGGCCCGCGCCTGGACGCGTAGCGATTTCTACTGGGGCGTCTACCATTCGGTCAACGAACGCATCTACAACGAACTGCCCAAGGCGGGCATCAATTTCCCCTTCCCGCAGCTCGATGTCCACCTCTCCAAGACGGGCTCTGGCGCCGATGTCTGAACCGCTGACTTTGAGTCAACTATAAAAAGTTATAAATAAACTTAAATGGCCGAAATAATTCAATTATTTTGGCTATTTTTGCATAATTGAAGGCAAGAATTGTCTCTCCCTCTCTTTTTATTCTGAAGCCATCACTTTACCTTCTCCTCCCAAGGCCTATGGCCGTTCTTTATTCTGCAAAATAAAAAACAACATAAATGACAAGTAAATGGAACTATTTACCCCTATCGACAGAAGAACAGCGCATTGGGACGGAGTTGGCTCGCAGGTTTGCCAACTGTGCTCCGATCAGTGATCTTTTGATACAGAGGGGCATCACAACCATGAGCGACGCCGAGAAATTCTTCCACCCGTCGCTCAGGGACCTCCACGATCCCTTCCTGATGCCCGACATGGACAAAGCTGTCGACCGCCTCAACAAGGCGATGGGGTCGAAAGAAAGAATCATGGTTTACGGCGACTATGACGTCGACGGTACGACCGCGGTGGGCCTCGTCTATCGCTACCTGCAGAACTTCTACTCCGAAATCGATTATTACATCCCTACGCGCTATGACGAGGGCTATGGAATCTCGATCAAGACCATAGACGCCGCCGCCGAGCAGGGCGTCAAGCTCATCATCATCCTCGACTGCGGCATCAAGGCCATCGAGGAAATCAAGTATGCCAAAGAGAAGGGCATCGACTTCATCATCTGCGACCACCACGTCCCCGACGACGAGTTGCCGCCGGCCGTCGCCATACTCAACCCCAAGCTCGAGGGCTCGACCTATCCCTGTCCCCATCTATCGGGCTGCGGCGTCGGCTATAAGTTCATGCAGGCCTTCTCGATAAGCAATGGCATCGGCACAGCCGAGCTCGACAGCATGCTCGACCTCGTCGCCGTAAGCATCGCCGCCGACATCGTGCCTATGGTCGATGAAAACCGCGTGCTCGCCTACGTCGGCCTCAAACGCCTCAACTCCAACCCCAACATGGGCCTCCGCGCCATCATCCGCACCTGCGGCCTCGGCGGCAAGGAGATAACCATCAGCGACGTCATCTTCAAAATCGGTCCGCGAATAAACGCGTCGGGCCGTATGCAGAGCGGCCGCGAGGCTGTCGAGTTGCTCGTCGCCCGCGACTCCAAAGACGCTAACCGCAAGAGCATCGCCATCGACCAGTATAATAAAGACCGCAAGGAACTCGACAAGCGCATCACCGAGGAGGCTAACGCCATCCTCGAGGCCCGCGGCGAGATGAATTCGCCCAAGAAGTCAATCGTCATCTACAACAAAGACTGGCACAAGGGCATTATCGGCATCGTCGCCTCGCGCCTCACCGAGCTCTACTACAAGCCCTCGGTCGTCCTCACCCTCACCAACGGCCTCGCCACGGGCTCGTCGCGCTCGGTTCAGGGCTTCGACGTATACAAAGCAGTCGACTCGGCCCGCGACCTGCTCGAGAACTTCGGCGGACACACCTATGCCGTCGGCCTCTCGATGAAGGAGGAGAATATCCCCGAATTCACGCGCCGTTTCGAGGAATACGTCGCCGCCAACATCCTCCCCGAGCAGCAGACGCCGCAGATCGACATCGACGCCATCATCTCCTTCGGCCAGATAACTCCCGAGTTCGTATCGACCCTGCGCCTGTTCAATCCTTTCGGCCCGGGCAACCAGACTCCGACCTTCTGCACCCATCGCGTCAAGGATTTCGGCACGAGCAAACTTGTCGGCAAGCAGCTTGAGCACATCAAGCTCGAACTCGTCGACGACACCTCGGGCAAGGTCTTCAACGGCATCGCCTTCAACGCCGCGCGCTATTTCCCGCACATTCACTCGGGCCAGCCCTTCGACATCTGTTATACCATCGAGGAGAACAAACACCGCAACGCCGCGTCGACCCTGCAGCTTCTCGTCAAGCAGATCCACACCAACGTCATCTGACACGCCGCACACCATGACTCCCTCCGAAGTGCTGTCGCGCTACTGGGGCTACGACTCTGTCTCTTATACACATCTGACGCTGCCGACGAT
>CALZQD010000144.1 GCA_945828175.1 uncultured Bacteroidales bacterium
GATTATCTCGCGGCAGACGCCGAAGATATAGCGGGCCCACGGCTGCGCGGGCTTATCTTTCTCTTCGATGCCGAACTCGGCAAACTCATTGCAGTCTATCGAGAAGACGCGCACTGTTTCGCCGCCGTAGGGCCTGATTTCGGCCACGATAGCCTTGTCGATTGCTCCCGGGAAGACGAAGCCGCCGTTGTAGTCGGTGTGTTCGCCGATAAGATTGATACGCCCGGCCGACGCAAACGCGGTGCCGTGACCGCCAAAACGCTCCGAGAATACTTCCGAAACTCGTTGACTCAGTTCCATCTACCTGTGATTTAATCGTTTATAAATAGCATTGGTAAAGCCTGCAGGCTAAATCATTATTCTTACAAAATTAGTAATTATATCGCGATTCGAGCAATATAATCGGCGGTTTTTACTAATTTTGCCGAGTAAAAAATGAAAGGATTCAAGCAATGGCCGAGAAGTCATTATTACTCAAACTGTTTACTACATTTTTTAAAATCGGCGCCTTTACCTTCGGCGGCGGCTGGGCGATGATAAGCATCATCGAGCGCGAGATTGTCGACAAACACAAATGGATTGACAAAACCGAGTTTCTCGACCTGCTTGCCGTGGCACAGTCGATGCCGGGCATCTTAGCCGTCAATATCTCGGTCGTCATCGGCGACAAGCTCAGGTCGCTAAAAGGCAGCCTGGCGGCCGCAGGCGGCACGATTGCGCCGAGCTTTCTGATAATACTGCTGATCGCGATTTTCCTGACGCCCGACCTCATCACTGGCAATCCGGTAGTCTCGAGCATCTTCAAGGGCATCAGGCCGGCCGTGGTCGCGCTCATCGTCGCCCCGGTCATCACCTCGGCCAAATCGGCCGGGCTGTCGTGGAAGACCGTTTGGATTCCCGTGGCAGTCGCGCTGCTGATATGGTCGAAGATACCATATATCTCGAACCCGATACTCTACATCGTCGCAGGCGGCCTCGGAGGCTGGATCATCATGACCCGCAGCATCAAAAACGCCCGAAAAACTTCTGATAAATAAACGGCTATGGAAATATATCTTAAACTTATCTGGAGCTATTTGAAAATCGGATTCTTCGGTTTCGGCGGCGGCTATGCGATGCTCGCTCTCATCGAGAACGAAATCGTGTCGCCGGGATGGATCACCGAGAAGATGTTTACCGACATCGTCGCCATCTCGCAGATGACCCCCGGCCCTATCGGCATCAACTCGGCCACATACATCGGCTATGTCGCGCCGATTCATTCGTCGCCGGCGCTCGCCTCACCGCTGTGGGGCATCCTCGGCTCGCTGCTATGCACGATAGTCGTCGTGCTGCCCTCGTTCGTGCTCGTCAGATACGCGAGCCATTTCATCAGAAGCCATCGCGAAAGCGCCCTGATAAAAGGCATCTTCACGGGTCTGCGACCCGTCGTTGTCGGCCTGATTGGTTCGGCCGCGCTGCTGCTGATGAACGGCGAGAACTTCGGCTATGCCGAGCCCGACATCATCAAAAGCGTCATCATCGCCGTCGCAGCCCTCTGCGTAGTGCTTATCACCAAAATCCACCCCATCGCCGTCATCGTGGCCTCGGGGCTTGTCGGTTTCTTAATATTCTGATTTAATGATGGATTACAAGCAAACTATCGACTATCTCTTTAATCAGCTGCCGGTATTCCAGAACAAAGGAGCCGGGGCATATAAACCCGGACTCGACACCGTGACAGCCCTCTCGGCAATGTTCGGCAACCCGCACAAAAGCCTGAAGACAATTCATATAGCCGGTACGAACGGCAAAGGCTCGACAGCCCACACGCTCGCCGCCGTGCTGCAGTCGGCAGGTTACAAGACCGGACTTTTCACCTCGCCCCACCTGCTCGACTTCCGCGAGCGCATCCGTATCGACGGCAAGATGATTGGCGAAGATGAGGTCACGGCCTTTGTCGATTCATATCTCAGCCGCAACAATGACTTGCAACCGTCGTTTTTCGAGCTGACGACCGTCATGGCCTTCGACCACTTCGCGCGCCACGGCGTCGACATCGCCGTCATCGAGGTAGGCCTCGGCGGACGCCTCGACAGCACCAATATAATAACCCCGCTGCTGAGCGTCATCACCAATATCTCATTCGACCACACGGCTCTCTTAGGCAATACCTTAGAACTTATCGCCGGAGAAAAAGCCGGAATCATCAAGCCTGGAGCGCCGGTAGTAATCGGCGAGGATTCGGGCGTCAGAGAAGTCTTCGCCGCCAAGGCCCGTGAGACAGGCTCCGAAATCATTTTCGCCGAAGACAGCGCCGTGTTCGACAGCTGCGAGAAAGCGCCCGGCTCGATAAAATATATGGGTACCCCATGGGGCGATATTGAAGGCGAGCTAACAGGCGAATGCCAGACCAAAAACACCGCGACGATACTGACCTCGCTCAAAAAGTTAGCAGAGCTCGGCGTGAAATTCTCGGCCGACGACGTCAGGCGCGGATTCGCCCGCGTCTGCGAGACTACAGGCCTGATGGGCCGCTGGTTTAAGGTAGCCGACAAGCCGCTGACGATATGCGACACGGGCCACAATCCCGGCGGCTGGCAACATCTGTCGCAACAGCTTTGCGGCGTGAAATCGCGGCTGCATATGGTCATAGGCTTTGTCAACGACAAAGACGTGTCGTCGATTCTCGGCATGATGCCGCGCGACGCCCGCTATTATTTCGTCAAGCCGTCGGTCGAGCGCGGTCTCGACGCCAACATCTTGAAAGACAAGGCCGAGGCACACGAACTCACGGGCCCGACTTTCGGCAGCGTCGCCGAGGGATATGAAAAAGCCCTCTCCGAAGCCGAAGAGGGCGATATGATTTTCGTCGGCGGCAGCACTTTCGTCGTCGCCGACCTGTTGACGTTGCTAAAGCGTTAGGCTTAAAGCTCTTTCACGGCAATAACCTCGATTTCGACGAGGACTTTCTTGGGAAGCTCTTTGACTGCAACGGCCGAACGGGCGGGATAAGGAGCCGAGAAAGTCTCGCCGTAGATCTCGTTCATAGGCACGAAGTCACCCATGTCGGCGAGGAAAACAGTGGTTTTCACGACGTTGGCAAGCGAGAGGCCGGCCTCGGCAAGGATAGCTTTGACATTGGCGAGCGACTGAGCAGTCTGAGCCTTAATGCCTTCGGGGATAAGGCCTGTGGCCGGGTCGATGGGTATCTGGCCAGAGGCATAAACGAAGGGACCTACGTCGATGGCCTGGCTATAGGGGCCGATAGCTCCGGGAGCTGCTGTTGTGGCAATTACTTTTTTCATAAGTTCAGTTTTTATTTTTGGGTTGATTGTTTATGTTAGCGTCATCACAGAGTTTTATGATGTCGATGTCGTTGAGCTTGATAGTGCCGGCATAGTCGTCGATTGACTTGGTCATGCCGTCGAAGATGGTGACGATGCCCTTGTAGTTGGTGTTGAAATCCTTGATGAAATTCGTCGAGCCCGTCATGTCGAGGCGCTTTCTGACGAGGGCAATCGTCATCTCGTCGGGCGGGAGGGCCGGCTGATAGGCAAACTGTTCTTTCTTCACGTCCATAACGACGCGCGAGATGAGTCCGGCATCGAGAAGCGCGTCGAGCGACCTTGTCACAAGATTCGGCGGCAGGCCGTAGTTGACGATAAGCACCCGCGAGGTCACGGGGCTGCAGTTGTTGCAAAAACGCTGGACGATGACGGTGGCGACGGCCATGATGACCTTCTCGCGGTAACGCGGCGAGATGTGCGAGATGTCGTCGTTATAGCTATATCTGAAGATGTTCTGAGCCGAGTAGCAGATGACAGCGCCCGAGAGTGTGATGACCCAGACGAGCTGAAGCCAGATGAACAACAGCGGCAGGAATGAGAAGCTGCCGTAGATGGCGTTGTTTCGCGCCACATACATCTGACCGGTGACGAAGATCCACTGGAGGATGAGAAAGCCTGTGCCCGAGATTATTCCCGCAATGAAGGCGTTGCGGAACTTCACCGTTGTGTTGGGTATCAGCATATATACTGCCGTAAAGAACAGCCAGGTGAAAATATACGAGGCGACTTCGAGCAGAACCGACACCACAGGCGTCAGGAACGGGAAATCGAAGACCCGCTGCAAGGTGGTCGAGAGCAACACGTTGATACCTCCGATGCAGACCATCAGGATAGGCATAATCAACAGCATGTCCGTGTAGTCGGTGATCTTGCGCCAGAAACTGCGTCCGGTCTTGACGCCCCAGATGCGGTTGAAGGCCTCCTCGATATTGCTCACAAGCGAAATCAACGTCCAGACGAGGAAGAGGAGGCCGACGCCGACGAAGATGCCCTCGGAGGTCTGATTGAGATATGAGTCGACAAAGCTGAACGCCTGCGACAGAGCGCCGCGCATGGCTTGGAAGGTGTTCAACAGCTGAGTCTCGAGATAGGTCTGCAGGCCGAATCCGCGGCCGAGAGCGAAGAGCATAGCCAGAGCGGGCACCAGGGCGAGGAGCGTGCGGTAGGTCATCGCGCAGGCCTGGCTCTGCACGTCGCTGTTGAGAAACGACTTGATAGAGAGGTTGAGAGTCTTGACGATATTGACCGACAAGGTATTCTTGTCCTCGCGCCAGACGCCGACCGAGACATACTGCCACAGCGCACCGGTCTTTGAGACCGTCCTGTTTATGAATTCTGACAACTTTGACATACTCTGCAAAGATACATCATTATTTTGAATCAATCTATCATAAGCAACAACCGATTTTTAATGATTGTTGACTAACTTTGCAGTATGACAACGACAATAATCATACTGATATTATCACTGCTGCTCGCCGCGGCAGCCGCTACCGCATTCATACTGATGAAGAAACTCGACGCGAGCCGCGCCGAGCGTCATGCCCTCGACATCGAGCTTGCCCGCTGCCGCGAGCGCCTCGCCGTCATCGACGCCGAAAGCGAGGAGCACTTCGACCGCATTGCCCGCAAGATTATCCTCGACAACACGTCGCGCCTGTCGGGCGAGAACCGCGAGGCCATCGCACGCCTCATCGACCCGATGAAAGAAAATCTCGAGAATTTCCGCCGCGCCTACACCTGTCTCTTATACACATCTCCGAGCCCACGAGACGTAGAGGAATC
>CALZQD010000145.1 GCA_945828175.1 uncultured Bacteroidales bacterium
TTGAGCGGGAGCACGTTGAGCGAGCTCTCCTCGGTCGAGTCGATGACGTAGACCGTCGACACATAGTTCTTGATGGCGTCGATGTTGCTCTGGCGGTTGTCTGCGCCGATGACCTCGTGGCCGAGACGGGTGAGGTCGACGGCGAGGTTTGCGCCGTATATGCCGAGTCCGATGATGAGATATTTCATAGTCTGTCAGTTGATTATTATGTTTTCTGATGGATAGTGCGACGACTTGTCGACCGACATGCCGGCGAAGCCCATAATCAGCGAAAGGATGCCGACGCGGCCGAGGAACATGGCCGTCGAGAGGACGATTTTCGAGGCGTCGCTGAGTTCGGCGGTGATGCCGAGCGACGAGCCGACGGTGAAGAGGGCCGAGACGACCTCGAAGGCGACGTCTTTGACGCTGAGCTGAGGCTCGAGCAGCAAGACGATGACGAGATAAACGACGGTCGCGATAATCGACAGCGTCACAACGCTGTAAGCGCGGCGAACAGAGCCGATAGAGATGCTGCGGTTGAAGGCTGTGGCGCTTTTGTGGCCGAGGACGACGGCGCGGAGGCTGAGCGTCACGGCGGCGACGGTGTTAACCTTGATGCCGCCCGCAAGCGACTGAGACGCGCCGCCAATCCACATTTGCAGGAGCACAAGCAGCAGCGTGACAGGCAGGAAATTGGCGGGATTAATCGATACGAAGCCCGCGCTGCGCGGCGTCAGCGAGTTGAAGACCGACTGCACGGTCTTGTCATAGAGGCTCATGCCGGCCAGAGTGTTGTTGTATTCGAGGATGAAGAATGCGACGCTGCTGAAGGCCAGAATCGAGAAGGTCGTGACAAGGACGAGCTTGGTGTTGAGGTCGTAGAGGTGGATGAGTTTGGGCGTGCCGGTGTTTCGGTGCGGGAAGAATTTCCTGAAGAAATTGACGACCTTGTCCTTGATGTTGAGCAGGACCGGGAAGCCTATTGAGCCCGCGAGTATCATCAGGGAGGTGACGATGTAGATTGTCTGGTTGCCGGTCATCAGGGTGTGGTTGGCCATACCGTCGGGGAGGATGCTGAAGCCGGCGTTGCAGAAGGCCGACATCGAGTGGAAGCCGGCAAACATGAGCTTGTCGCGCAGGCCGAGGCCGAGGGCATCGGGGATGGTGAAGTAGACGGCGACGGCGCCTATGGCCTCGACGACGAGAGTGAAGCCGAGAATATAGAGGAGGGTCGGCACGAGGCTGTTCATCGACTTAGAGTAAATCATATCCTTGATGAGCAGCTGGCTGTAAATCGACGGGGCGCCGCTGAAGAAGATGGCGAAAAAGCTTGTGAATGTGACGATACCGAGACCCCCGGCCTGAATCAGAATGGCCATGACGAGAAAGCCTGCGGGCGTTAGCGTCGTCGGTATGTCGATGCTCGAGAGGCCGGTGATGCAGACGGCGCTCGTGGCCATGAAGAGCGAGTCAGTGTAGCTGATCGGGGTGACGGTGCATTTTGGCATCATCAGCGCCAGCGAACCTAAGATAATGAAAATCAGGAAGCTGCCCGAGAGTATGAGCGAGGGGTTGGTCCGTCGGCCAACGAGCTTCATGACGGCCGAGCAGAGGCAAACGACAGAGTAAGCGCCCATAGCGCTGAAAATGAACGCCTTGCTGTAGAGGATGCGCTCGAGCACTGGAATCCACGGATGCTCGGGGTGGGGGTAGAGCAGCGGCAGGAGTGTCGAGAGCATAGCGATGTCGACTATCCATTTGAGCCAGCGAGTGTCGCGGATGGTCTTTCTGAAGCGAAAGAGCAGGTTGAAGACGACGTTGAAAATGAAAAACGCCTGAAACGAGCGCATGGCAATCTTGGCCTTGGCGTCGGTCGCGGGCGTTGTGTCGAAGCCGAAGTGGAGCGTCAGCACAATCAGAGCGCCGAGCGAGGCGACGGCGGCGACGATGTAGGCGATGTTAGATATACGGGCGATGGCCGTGCCGAACCTGAATGTAAACAGGTTGTAGCGCGCCCTCGCGGCACGTCTGAGCCCCGACAGTCTGAGTCTGATTGTTTGTCTTATATGTCGTTTGCCGGTCGGCATTGAGTGATGCTTGAAAGAGATTTCATATCTCTAACAAACATCGCCGCCGTTTTGTGCCGGATGGGGCCGATTATTTCTTCACTTTGCCTATGCTGACGATGAAATGCTCGCTGTCGGCGACGGGGTTGAAGTGCTTGTCGTTGGTGTTTGGTGTGATGGTTTATTGGGCTGCGTGGCGGAGTTTGAAGCCTGCGTAGAGGCCGTCGTATGACTCGAGGAGCTTGGTCATGGCCGTCAGGGTCGAGTTGTTTGTCACCGAAGCGACGGTCTTGACGATGGCGATGAGCTTGCTGACGTCGAAGGTGAGGCTGAGGGTCGAGCCCGATTTGGTGGCGAAGGCGCTCATAGAGCCGAGCTTGATTTTGCCGAGGGCGTTGAAGTTGAAGCGGAGATTGCCGTCGGGGTCTTTCTCGAGGGTGCCTTTGATGGCGCCGCGACGCAGCTTCATCTCGAAGCTCAGGTCGTCGTTGACCGTGAGGGCGAGGGCTGTGACACCGAAGCGCTCGTAGTAGGGCTTGATTTTGTTCTCGAGGGCTGTTGCGGCAGCCGAGCCGCCGATTTTCTGAAGGGCGTTGTCGCTCTTGAAAGTGACGGCGGGCGAGACGTAGTTCCATGTGCCTTTGAGGTCTTCGATTTTGAAATCGGAGGTGGCTGTCAGGCCTGATATGATGTTGCCGAGGGCGCCGAGCGGGTTTGAATCGGATGCGGCGGTTGTGTCGGCGGCGTTTTTGTTGCCGAAGAGGTCCTTCAGGTCGAAGGCGTGGGCCGGCATCGCCATCGCGGCGAGGACTGCCGGGATTATGATTAGTTTCTTCATTATTTATTTAATTGTGGTGAGAGAGTCGACCTCGGCTGTGCCTGAGGCAATCTCTTTTTTGATTTCAATATCAATCTTCTCGAACTCGGAGTTCTGCGACTTGAATTCGGGAACGATGTGCTTCATCTCGGCGACGATATCGTGGTTGCTGCCTGAGTGGGCGCACTTCTCGAGAAGCTCGAGGTGACGGATGACGTCGTTGTAGTTATACTGACGCACCTTGGCAATCATGATCTTCTTGTGCTGGGTCGACATCGTGCGCTCCTTGTCGTTGAGCAGCTCCTCGTAGAGCTTCTCGCCGGGACGGAGGCCAGTCTCGATGATGTCGATGTCGCGGCCGAGCTTGAGGCCGGCGAGCGAAATCATGCGGCAGGCGAGGTCGTAGATCTTGACGGGCTGACCCATGTCGAAGATGTATATTTCGCCGCCACGGCCCATGCAGCCGGCTTCGAGAACGAGCGAGCAGGCTTCGGGTATGGTCATAAAGTAGCGGATGATGTCGCGGTGGGTGACTGTGAGCGGTCCGCCTTCCTCAATCTGACGGCGGAAGAGCGGAATGACAGAGCCGTTAGAGCCGAGCACGTTGCCGAAACGAGTGGTGATATACTGGGTTATGCGGCGGTTGCTGGTCTGGCGGAGGTGGAAGAAGAGCGACTGGACGTAAATCTCGGCGATACGCTTCGAGGCGCCCATGACGTTGGTGGGGTTGACGGCCTTGTCGGTCGAGACCATGACGAATTTCTCGACGTTGTATTTGTTCGAGAGGTCGGCGATGTTCTTGGTGCCGAAGACGTTTGTCATGATGGCCTCGACGGGGTTGCGCTCCATCATTGGCACATGCTTGTAGGCTGCGGCGTGGAATACATAGCGTGGGTTGAAGGTCGAGAAGGCCTCTTCCATGCGCTCGCGGTTGACGATGTCGCCGATGAACAGGCGGATGGTGACATCGGGGTGCTTGGCTTCCATCTGGAGCTGGAGGTCGTGCATCGGGGTCTCGGCCTGGTCGACGAGGACAATCTCACGGGCACCGAGCGAGGCTACCTGATTGACAATCTCGCTGCCGATAGAGCCGGCTGCGCCTGTGATGAGTACAACCTGGTTGGTGATGACGCTTCTGATGGCCGATTTGTCGGTTTTGATGGGGTCACGGCCGAGAAGATCCTCGATTTTGATGTCGTGGACATGAGCCGAGATGTTGGGCATAGAGTCGTCGTTGACGTTGAACTCCTCGACCTGGTTGAGCATCAGCATCGAGATATTGTTCGAGAGGAACACGTCGGCGAGACGTTCGCGGATGAGCTCGATCTGGGTCGAGAGGAAGATGAGGGTGTCGGCGCGGTAGCGCTTGAAGACCTCGGCGACAGTATCGGGGTTGAATTTTATGATTGGGATGCCGTTGACGCTGGCATCCTGTTTCTGATCAGAGAGGCTCAGTAGGGCGACGGGGGTGAAATGGCCGCCGGCCTCGGTCTTGAGAGCCGATGCGAGATAGAACGAGTTGATTGCCGAACCGAGGACAATGACGCGCTTCTTCTCTTTGTCGATGCTCGTGATGGCTGTATAGATATATTTTATAATGAGTCGCACGACCATCATGATGGCGAAGCTGAACATGCCGACGGTGAAGATGCCCCAGATGCTGAAATATCTGAAGCCGAGCCAAATCGACGAAATCAATGAGCCGGCGACAATGGTAATCGAGGCGGCTAAAATCAGCATGACGATGCGGTAGATGTCTTCGATGACCGACAGGCGCAGGACATACTGGTTAGTCTTAAGAATATAGCTGAAAATGGCATAGACAGCCACGATGATAACTACCTGCGACACGCCGGAGAACATCGGATTACCGGCATCCGCAGCCGGTATATTCGTGCCGCCGAAAATATACTGGAGGCAAGCACTGATAAAAACAGCAAACAAATCGGCTATCAATACCGCCCATTTCGGACTTGGTGATGCCATAAAATTACTGACCAGTCGCGAATTGGCAAGTAAATTAATCAGTCGCTTTCTCATCATTATATTAGATTACAATTGTTTGGTTTGCAAATAATACCAACTTTGAATCAACTTAAACAAAGTAGCAATTGCAAAGGTACGTCATTATTTGCTAAAAAACAAAAAAATAGGCAAAATTTGCGGGTTTAATTATTTAAGAGCCTGCTTCATAATAAATGTTAAAGCAGAGGCGGGCAGTCATTGAGCAGATTTGTTCGTGC
>CALZQD010000146.1 GCA_945828175.1 uncultured Bacteroidales bacterium
TCTTCACATCGCGCATCGAGCGCATCGGCAACCTCCTCGCTCAGGTCGAACCCTACGAGGCCGAGCGCGTTCCCCGCATCCGCGAGCGCCTCGAGGAAGGCCTCAAGAAAATCTCTGTCCTCGACTACGACAAAGGCCGTCTCGAGCAGGAGATGATCTTCTACATCGAGAAGCTCGACGTCAACGAGGAGAAGCAGCGCCTCCGCCAGCATCTCGCCTACTTCATCGAGACCATGGCTCTGCCTCACGGCGGCCAGGGCAAGAAGCTCGGCTTCATCTCGCAGGAGATGGGCCGCGAGATCAACACCCTCGGCTCGAAGAGCAACCACGCCGAGATGCAGAAAATCGTCGTCATGATGAAAGACGAGCTCGAGCAGATTAAAGAGCAGGTGCTCAACGTAATGTAAACAACCATGAATAAACAGGATATGGAAAAGAAAAAAGGAAAAATCATTGTTCTGTCGGCCCCCTCGGGCTGTGGCAAGTCGACCATCATCAACACCATCCTCGACAGCGGCGACTATGACCTGAAATTCTCGGTTTCGGCCACCAACCGCTCGCCCCGCGAAGGCGAAGTCGACGGTGTCCACTATCATTTCTTGACGACCGAGGAGTTTCGCGACGCCATCGCCGCCCATAGCTTCGTCGAATGGGAGGAGGTCTATCCCGGCCGCTTCTACGGCACACTCCGCAGCGAAATAGAGCGCCGCATCGACGCCGGCGACGACGTTGTCCTCGACATCGACGTCAAGGGCGGTCTCAACGTCAAGAAGATTTTCGGCGACCGCGCCCTGACCATATTCATCCTGCCGCCCGACCTCGCTACTCTGCGTCAGCGCCTTGTCTCGCGCGGCACCGACGCCCCCGCCATCATCGAGGAGCGCCTCGAAAAGGCCGAATACGAGATTTCGTTCGCGCCCGAGTACGACTGCCGTGTAGTCAACGACAATCTCGACGAGGCCGTCGCCGAGGTCCGCGCCCTCATCGACAACTTTCTGAAATCCTGACATCATGGCCGAATCGACTGAGCGCAAAGAAGTTGTCGGCATCCTCGGCGGCTCTTTCAATCCCGTCCACATGGGACATATGATGCTCGCATCATACTTAGTGCAGTGGGGTTTAGTAGACCGAGTCAGGCTGACTCTCTCGCCCCGCAATCCCCTAAAGGACCCGCGCGACCTCATCCCCGACCTCAAGCGTCTGGCGATGATCACCATCGCCACCAAAAACACCGAGCGCATCGAAACTTGCGACATCGAGCTGTCGATGCCGCGCCCCTCATATACGATAAACACGCTCGACCTCCTCTCGAGCCGCTATCCCAACCGCAAGTTCAAGCTCGTCATCGGCAGCGACAACTGGCGCCTCTTCGACCAGTGGCGCGAGCACGAGCGCATCCTCGACCGGTATGGCGTCATCGTCTATCCACGTCAGGGCTATCCCATCGAGTCGCGCTATGTCGACGGCCTCGAAGTCGTCGACGCTCCCATGGTCAACCTCTCGAGCACATTCATCCGCGACGCCATCATGCGCGGCAAAGACATGACCCTCTTCATGCCCCCCGGCGTGAGCAAATATATCAAAGACAACAAACTCTATCTCCCGAAGAAATAATCATGAGTGACGACCGTCAGGGCCTAAAGCCCAATGCCATAGCTTTCCTCGCCCTTTGTAACGAATATTGCTCGGCCGTCGAGCATGCCGCCGAGACCGATCGCGACGAATTTCTCGCGACCATGCTGCGCCTGCTCCCGCGCCTCTATATCTCGGGCGCTGATCTCGCCATGCCCGATTTCGAGGGTGATTTATATATCGACGATGCCCTTGACGAAGACTACTACGACTCGATGCGCCGCGACATGGAGACGCTTCTTGGCGAAGACGACACCTATCTCGAAGTCTTCGAAGAAGATATGAAATACTCCGACACGCCCATCGCCGTCAGCGCCGCCGAGACTCTCGCCGATCTCTTCCAGGTCTTCTTCAACTTGCTCGAGACCGTCAAGACCGCCCCGTCAGAGCTCATCGAAAGCGCTCTCGGCGCTGTCCGCGAGGACTTCGGCCACTACTGGAGCCAGAAACTCTGTAACGTCCTTCGCGCTCTTAATCAGATATATTATAAGTAACGCTAATACCATAAAGCCATGACCATAGACCACAAAAACCATATCGCCGACCTGATGACATTCCTCGATGCCTCGCCGGTCAATTTCCTTGCCGCCGAGACCATATCCCGTCGTCTTGACGAGGCCGGCTTCCGTCGCCTCGACCAGGCCGACCGCTGGACCCTCGAGCGCGGCGGCAAATATTATATCACCAAAAACGGCTCGGCCGTCTTCGCCTTTATCGTCGGCAACGGCGATGCAGCCGACGGCTTCAGGATCATCTCGGCCCACAGCGACTCGCCCGGCTTCAGAATCAAGCCCAAGGCAGCCATGCGCGCTGCCGGCGACGTCATCAAGCTCAACACCGAGGTCTATGGCGGCCCGATACTCTACACCTGGTTCGACCGTCCGCTCTCGATTGCCGGCCGTGTCATCCTCCGCGGCGGCGACATCTTCAATCCCCGCGCCGTCACGGTCAAGTTCGACCGTCCGTTCCTGACGATTCCCCATCTCGCAATCCACTTCAACCGCTCGGTCAACGAGGGCAATCCGCTCTCTAAGCAGAAAGACATGCTCCCCGTCATCGCCATGGCCGACAGCTGCGGCGACCCCGACACGATTCTGCCGCGCCTCCTTGCCGAGCGTCTCGACATTGCTGTCGACGACATCGTCGACTTCGACCTCTCGCTCTACGATACAACCCCCGCCTGCCTCGTCGGCCTCAACGGCGAATTTATCACCTCGGGCCGTCTCGACGACCTCTCGATGGCCTATTCGGCTATGACTGCCTTGATTGAAAGCGGTGATGACTGTGCTCAGACCCGCGTCATGGCTATCTTCGACAACGAGGAGACCGGCTCGGGAACTAAACAGGGCGCAGCCTCGCCCGAGCTGGCAAACCTGCTGACTCGCATAGCCGCCTCGCTCGGCGCCGATACCGAAGACTATCTCCGCGCCGTCGCCCGCTCGTTCATGATTTCGGCCGACAACGCCCACGGCGTCCATCCCAACTATGTCGAGAAGCAGGATCCCACCAATCACCCGCGTCTCGGCGGCGGCCCCGTCATCAAAATCAATGCCAACTGCAAGTATATGACTGACGCCGATTCGTCGGCTGTCTACTCGATGATCTGCGAGCGCGCCGGCGTCCCCTGCCAGTATTTCGTCAACCACAGCGACTCGGCCGGCGGCTCGACCCTCGGCAATATTCTTACGTCGCAGATTCCCCTCCGCGGCGTCGACATGGGCGCGGCTCTCTGGGCCATGCACTCTGTCCGCGAGACGGCCTCGGTCGTCGACCACGAGTATATAATCGCCTCGTTCAAAGAGTTCTTCAAGTGAGCCTCCCGCCGGCAGTCGCTCTGTCGTTGGTGAATAAACGTTAAAATTGCGTTTGCGGCCATTCTGACTGTCACACAAAGCGCTCTCATTCGTCTTTATTATAAACGCAAACCGAAAAAAAAGAGCAAATGACAGTCAGGTGAATCGCGAAGAGTTCAAACAGAGCATATTGCCCCACTACAGGCACATGTACGGCATCGCTTCGGCGATGCTCGGCGACAGCGAGGATGCCTGCGACGCCGTTCAGGAGTCGATGGCCCGTCTCTGGGAGAAGCGCGACGAGATTGGCGGCATAAACAACTACGAGGTCTTCTGCCTCCGCGTTGTCAAAAACGTCTGCCTCGACAAGATAAAGCTCCGGCGACAATACGCCGACCTCGCCGAAGCCGACCGCCCGGTCGCCGCAAGCGACCCGACAGAGACCCGCGAGACCCTCAACGTCGTCCGCCGCCTTGCCCGAACGCTCTCCGGCTCGCAGCGCGAGGTCTTCATGATGGCCACCTTCGGCGAGTGCGACAACGACGAGATTGTCAGGGCGACAGGCCTCTCGGAGTCGAATGTCAGACAGCTACTCTCGCGGGCGCGTAAACGAATAAAAGAACTTTATCAATCATACGAAAGATGAACAAAGCCGACAACATAGATAATATCAGACGTCTCGTCGAGCGCTACTACGACGGCACTGCGACGCCCGACGAAGTCGGCGCCATTACCGACTTCTTCCGCCGCAGCGACGTTGATGAATTGCCCGACGACCTTCGTGCCGATGCGATGATTTTCACCGAAACGGCGCTCGCCAAGGCTACGGGTCCGGTGCCCGACGGCCTCGAATCACGACTCGACTCGTTTATCGACTCGCTGCCCGAAAAGCCTTCGCGCCGCCGTGGCCTCATCATCAGGCTGTCGCTCTCGGCCGCAGCAGCTGTCGCCGTCGTTTTTGTCATCGGCCTCGCTCTCCTCAGCCGCAACACACGCGAGCAGGTAGAGCCCTCCGACAACAGTCTGATGGCCTCTGAAAGTATTCTGCAGCCTGTCGACACAGCAGTCACGGTCATCACCGAGCCCTCGCCGCTTCCCGACGAGAGCCTCGCCGAAGCCGTCGCTCCCGTGGTCAAAAAGTCGGCTCCCGCCCGCAAGGTCAAGTCGAAGGCCGTTGCTGTCAAAGAGTTTGTCGCTGCCGCCGAGACCGACGAATATCACTATGCCATGGCCTCTGACGTCTGCGAGATCTCTGACCCCGAGCAGGCCTCGCAAGTGGCGGCTCAGGTGCTCGGCATGCTCGGCCGCACCCTCGGCATGGCCGGCGACGCCATCGTCAAGTCTGACAACGAGGCAAACAAGATACCCACAGCAATAAATAAAATCGCTATAAATAAAAAGTTGAGCAATGAAAAATAAGATTATCCTCCCGCTGGTCGCCTTCGTACTGCTGTTTGCAATACCGCTGTCGGCCCAGAAATCAAAAATCTTCGAGGCTGCCAAAAACCTCAAGGAAGTGACGACAATCTATGTCTCGCCCTCCTTGCTGAAGCTCGGCCTCTCGACCGCCGCCATGACCGAGAGCATGGGCGAGGCCGCCGGCTATGTCAAGAGCCTCAAGGGTCTCGAGGTGAT
>CALZQD010000147.1 GCA_945828175.1 uncultured Bacteroidales bacterium
GCAGCCAATATGCTGTGACCAAAGCTATTAAAGTGCGGCGACGAGCTCGTCGCCGTGTTCTGTTCTTCTGCCCTTTTGTTCTTTTGTTCAAAATTGCTTAAACGCGAGGGTAATAGTGGGCTTTAGTAGACGGGGAGGCGGAAGATGAAGCGTGCGCCCTGGCGGTAGTTGGGGTCGAGTTCGACGTCGCCGTTGAGGAGGCGGGCGATGAGGCGGCTGATGTAGAGTCCGAGGCCGCACCCCTGGTCCTGGATGCTGTGCTGGCGGAAGCGCTCGAAGATAATCTCCTCGCTGCCGCGCGGTATACCGCAGCCGGTGTCGGTGACAGCGAATTCAATCTCCTTGCCGTCGGCGGTGAGCTGATAGCTGAGGGTGATGGTGCCTTCGTCGGAAAACTTGGCGGCGTTGACGAGGAGGTTGAGTAGCACCTGCTCGGCGCGGTGGGCGTCGGTCTTGATCGTGATATCAGGAGCATCGGCGTTCTCGAAGATCATCTTCACGCCCGGCTTGAGATATTTGCTGGTGCTGTCGATGGCGAACTCGCAGATTGACTTGACCGATTCCTGACGGATGCGGATATTCATCTTCGAGTTCTCGAGCGAGGCGATGTCGAGCACGTCGTTGACGATAGTCAGCAGCAGCTCGGTGTTGAGAGTGACGATGTCGGTGAAACGCCTGAGATATTTCTGCTTCTCGACGTCGGCACAGTCGGTTATGAGGTGGGTATACTCGACGATGGCGTGGAGCGGGGTCTTGATTTCATGGCTCATGTTGTTGATGAAATCGGTTTTGACGCGCTCGGCGTTCTTGGCCTTGTCGCGGGCCTCGATGAGCTCTTGCTGGGTCTGTTTGAGGTTGTCGCGCTCGGTCTTGAGTTTGTCGTTGGTTTCGATAACGTCTTTGGCGAGGCGCTTCGAGCAGCGGTAGAGGGTGAAGACAAACAGCAGCAGCGTCAGCGCGCCGACGAGGGCGACCGAGGTATAGATGATGGCGAGGCGATGCTGGGCAATCTTGATGCTGCGGCGGTCGATTTCGAGAGTCTGGTTTTCGCTGCGCAGCTTGTTGATGTCGTATCTTATCTGCAATTCGCGGAAGTGTTCGACGGCCTTAGTGCGGATGCGCGTCTTGAGCATCTCGGTGTAGAGCTTGAGCGCCTCTAACTGCTCGTGGATGTTGCCCGTAGAGTCGGCGGCCTCCTTATAGGCCTCGATGAGATAGGCGTTGGCGTGGTTGGTCGTGCCCTCTGAAATCAGCTTCTTGGCCAGCGGGATGACCTCGTCGTAGCGGCCTTTGGCCATTAGATAGCCGACTGTCGAGAGCGGTTCTTCCCTGAACTTGCCCGCGATCTCGGGATTCTCGTCGACCAGAGTCATCACGCGGTTGTAGTAGATGTCGACCTCCTCGGGCGCGAGGCTCTTGTAGGCGCAGAGCATGCGGTTGTAGCAGGCATATTTGTAGACGTCGAAACTCTTGAACCGGCGGCCTTCGGAGCGATACTGGCGCTCGATGTCCTCGATGACTGACAGCAGTGTGCGGTTGAGTTCGACGGCTTTGTCGTAGCGGCCGTTGGTGATGTAGGCGTTGGTGGCGTGGGTGTAGAAAGCGTTGCTCAGATAAGATTTCGACTCGGGAAGGTTGTCGATGAGCTCTTTAAGCTCCGAGAGATGCCGGTCGAGGAGCGAGCCTTCTTCTGCGGTATAGAGATAGGAGCAGAGGTTGAAGAGGTATTCGATGCGGGTATAGGGGTCGTTGTCGTCGCCGGGAGTATGTTTTTTGACGAGGGCTTCGAGGTGGGCGCGGCGCTCGCCGTCTGACATCTCCGGTATGCGGCGGGTGGCGATTTTTATGGTGATATAGAGCGCTGTCTGGCGCTGTTCCTCACTCGGGGGCATGCGCAGGGCGCGCTTGAGCATCAGGTCCTGCACCGAGTCGTTGTCGGGGTTGTGCGAAGTCATCACCCCGAGCACGTCGAGGGCGGCATGCTGGTTGCCGTTGGCGAGGGCTTTCTGATAGATCACCTCGCCGACGCGGTTGCGCTGGTCGCCGATGGCGAGGTCGAAGATGTCGAACAGCGTAGCGATGCTGTCGTCTGCGTTGGTGGCCTTTGACAAATCATACTTGAGGCCGTTGATGGTCTCCTCGCGGTTGAAGGCCGCCGACATCTGCGGACAGAGCAATGCAATCAGCAGAATTATGGTTGATGAGATGTGTCTTGGCATCGTAATATAGATAATGAGACTCTACTCGATTGATTATAATAGTCTTAATAGACCGGCAGACGGAAGATGAAGCGTGCGCCCTGGCGGTAGTTGGGGTCGACTTCAACTTCGCCGTTGAGGAGGCGGGCGATGAGTCGGCTGATATATAGGCCGAGGCCGCAGCCCTGGTCCTGGCTGCTGAGCTGGCGGAAACGCTCGAAGATAATCTCCTCGCTGCCGCGCGGTATGCCGCAGCCGGTGTCGGTGACCGCGAATTCGATCTCCTTGCCGTCGGCGGTGAGCTGATAGCCGAGGGTGATGGTGCCCTCTTTGGTAAACTTGGCGGCGTTGACGAGGAGGTTGAGAAGCACCTGCTCGGCGCGGTGGGCGTCGGTCTTGATCGAGAGATCGGGCTCGTCGGCGTTCTCGAAGATCATCTTCACGCCGGGGTTGAGATATTTGTTGGTGCTGTCGATGGCGAACTCGCAGATTGACTTGACCGACTCGTTGCGGATGCGGATATTCATCGTCGAATTTTCGAGCGAGGCGGTGTCGAGTACGTCGTTGACGATAGTCAGCAGCAGCTCGGTGTTGAGGGTGACGATGTCGGTGAAGCGAGTGAGATATTTCTTCTTCTCGACGTCGACACAGTCGGTTATGAGGTGGGTATACTCGACGATGGCGTGGAGCGGGGTCTTGATTTCATGGCTCATGTTGTTGATGAAATCGGTTTTGACGCGCTCGGCGTTCTTGGCCTTGTCGCGGGCCTCGATGAGCTCTTGCTGGGTCTGTTTGAGGTTGTCGCGCTCGGTCTTGAGTTTGTCGTTGGTTTCGATAACGTCTTTGGCGAGGCGCTTCGAGCGGCGGTAGAGGGTGAAGACAAACAGCAGTAGCGTCAGCGAGACGACCAGGGCGACGACGATAAATATAATCGCCTTGCGGTGGCTCGCGAGCTTGACGTTGCGTTGCTCGAGTTCGAGCGACTGGTTCTTGCCGATGAGGCGGTCGATGTCGTAGCGCACCTGCAGCTCGCGGAAGTGCCTGTCGGCCTTCGATTTCAGCCGGTTCGACAGCAGATCGGAGTAGAGTCTGAGGGCTTCGAGCCGATCGTTGGCGGTGCCGGCCGAGTCGGCGGCTTCCTTATAGACCTCGACGTAGAACGACGACATCGGGCCGGTGCCGTCGGTCGCGAGCTGTGACTTTATCAGCGGCAGCGCCTCTTTGTAGCGTTTTTTGGCCATCATGTAGCAGATGGTCGGGCGCGGCACCTTACGCAGCGAGTTTGCCACCTCGGGGTTCTGCTGGGCGAGCGAGAGCATGCGCTTGTAATATGTTTCGACCTCCTCGGGCGCGAGATTCTTGTAGGAGCTGAGCAAACGTCTGTAGCAGATGTATTTGAAACGGCTCATGTCTCTGAATCTTCGGCCGTCAGAGCGGTATTTCTTCTCCATGTCGTCGATGATGTCGAGCAGGGCCTTGTCGGCGACGATGGCCTTGTCGTAGCAGCCGCTGTTCATGTAGGCGTTGGCGGCGCGGGTGTAGTAGGCGGTGCGAAGCACGATTGACTCGTCCGGCAGGGTGTCGATAAGATGTTTCAGCTCAGTGAGATATTGGTCGAGCACCGAGCCTTCGTCGGCGGTGTAGAGAAAGGAGCAGAGGTTGAAGAGGTATTCGATGTGCTTATAGATGTCGGAGTCAATCTCGTCTTTGGCCTGCTTGTTTTTCTTGATAAGGTTGGTCAGAAAGATATCGCGCTCGTTTTCATCCATGTTTGGGATGTCGGTCGCGGCCTTGGTGATCGAGATGAACAGGACGGTCTGGCGCTGTTCGTCAGACATGGGCAGCGCCTTGGCGCGGCTGAGCATCAGGCCGGTGATCGAGTCGTTGAGGGGGTTGGTCGTGGTCATCTGACGGAGCATGTCGAACGCGACCGGCATGTTGCCGCTGAGGAGAGCGGTGTTGTAGAGCATTTCACCTGTCTGATTGCGGTGAAGGCTGGTCTCGAGGTCGAAGATGTCGTAGAGAATGGTGATGCTGTCGGCTGCGGTGCGGGCGTGGGTGAGGTCGTTCTCGAGACTTTTGATGGTCTCCTGACGGTCGAACGCCGCCAGCGACTGCGGCAGAAGTAGTATGAACAGCAGATATATAGATAATGTGATGATTCTTTGCATCTTATAAATTAGGATTCGTTAAGGCTCTGGGGATATAATATCTCCAAACACGGCAAAGTTACGCAAAAAAAGGTAACAAACAAATGTAAGTGCTACAAATCTATCACAAATTTGTTACGTTTGTGTGAGCGACTATAAATGTGAGGGTAAATCAGAGAATTTGCGGATGCCTTTGAGGTAGTATGCCGTCAGGATGTTGGTGCGGGCGTCGGGACGTTCGGCGAGGAGATTGCGGTCGGGGTGAGAGGTGTAGTCGCGGCGCATGCGGGCGAAATCGCGGTGTGCGCGGACGATGGCGGCGGCGTTTTTGAAGTCAAACGTGGCGACGAACTTGGCCCAGGCGAGGGTGTCGAGCAGGCGGCGCTTGAAGAGCTTCGAGGCGCGGACGCTGTCGGGCAGGTTCTTATGGAGCATCAGCAGGTTGTTGCGGAAGTTGAGGTAAGTCTTGCGCGGGTTGGAGGCCGGGAGGGAGCCCCCGCCGAGATGGTAGACCTTCGAATCGGGCACGGCCTTGATGCTGTGGCCCGAGAGGAGGATGCGCCAGCAGAGGTCGATCTCCTCCATGTGGGCGAAGAAGCGGCTGTCGAGGCCTCCGACGCTGAGATAGAGCTCGCTGCGCACCATCAGGCAGGCGCCGGTCGCCCAGAAGATGTCGGCGACGCTGTCATAT
>CALZQD010000148.1 GCA_945828175.1 uncultured Bacteroidales bacterium
GATTCCTCTACGTCTCGTGGGCTCGGAGATGTGTATAAGAGACAGGTGCATGGCTTGTTTGGGGCATTTGCGGACGCATTTGCCACATTCGATGCAGAGCTTGTAGTCGATGACGGGATAGCCTTCGGAGTCCTGTGTTATGGCGCCGACGGGGCAGACTTTGATCAGGGGACAGACGTGGTTGTGGGGACAGATGTTTTTATCTACTTGTATCATGTGGTTTATGTGGTTTATTATTTTTTGCAAATTTAGCCGAATATTCGTGTTCTGCAAAACGGATTTTGCCTATCTTCGCTGATTCAGGGTTTGCTTTTGCCGACGGCGGGCTCGGTGAGGGTGATGCGGACGATGGTTGTGCGCGGGAGGCTGCGGGCGATGGCTTCGTCGAAGTGGTCTAAGTAACGGGGCAGGAAGCGCCGGCAGATGAGACTGAGGGCGTGGATTTTTTCGGCATCGTCGGTGACGATGGCGGCTGTGCCAAGGGCGACGGCCGAGTGGTAGTATTCGGTGAAGTTGTTTTTTTCTTCTTCGTATCGCGGGCTGCATTTGCTGACGGCCGACAGGCTGACGACGGGATTGACGGCGAGGCAGTCGAGTTTCTCGCCTTCGCCGGCGCAGTGGAAGTAGAATGTCAAACGGCCGTCGCGGGCGAGCGAGAGGGGCAGGCCGTAGGGCGTGCCGTCGGGACGGGTCATGCTGACGGTGACGTAGGGCGCGCGGTCGAAGACTTCGAGAGCCCAGTCGGCGTCTTTCTGACGAGACGCTTTTCTCATTGGTTTCATAGTTTTTCGCTTTTTGGGGTTGACGGCAAAATTATAAAAATTATAAATGACAACGGGGCGATTTCGCGTTGAAATCGCCCCGCTGTATCGGGTAGACTGTGGCCGGACGGCGGAGCCCGGCGCGGATTATCGTTTATTTCACGAATTTGACTGTCTGAACCTCAGAGGCGGTTGCTGCTTTGACGACGTAGACGCCGGCGGGAAGCGAAGCGATAGATACGGTCGAAGCGGCTGCCGATGCGACTTTGGCGCCTGCGACATTGTAGATGTCGACGGCTTTGACAGCTTCGTCAGAGATGACGCAGACATAGTCGCCGCTGACTTTGACGGCGAGCTTGCCGGCTACGACTGACTCGACACCGTCGGGGAGGTCGATATCGGTGATTTTGGCTTTGCGCTCAGCCTCGGTCCACTTGCTGTACTCGAGGTTGTGGTAGGCGATCTGACCGCTCCAGGGCTGATAGGGAGTCTCTTCGTCGTCGGGGTCGGTATATTGGTGAGTCAGATAGATGGCGTCGAGATACCATACGGTGCCGAAGGGCTTTTCGCCTGTGAAGTGGCCGATTTCGTCCTGATCAATGTCCCAGGCCATGAGACCCCAGCCACGGAAGTTGACGTTGAGCTGGTCGGCCTTGTAGGCGAGACCGTTGTCTTCGTAGATGCGCATATAGACGCCGGTGTTGCGGTTAGAGCCGTCGCCGTAGACCCACATCGTTATGATGCCGTCGTTCTTGTCGCGGCGCATTTTGACGGCGCCGGCGGGATTGTGGACGCGCATATGCCAGTTTTCTTCGGCATTGTCGGGGTCGAAGCTGTAGACGACGAGGAACGACGAGTTAACGCCGTAGAAGGGTGAGACGCCGATGCTGGTCGAAGCACATTCTTCTTTGATGAAGCCCTTGCTCGAGCCCGAGCCGCCGGGAGCCCAGAAGTCGGTCTCGTCTTTGAGTTCGTGGATGATGGTGCTTGAGGTCTTTTCGCGATACTCGGTGAGGAAGCGGAAGGCTGTGCCTGTGCCGACGTTGCCCGAGAGGTCGGTGAGACCGTCGGCTACGGTGACGAGGACGGCGCAGTCGACTGCATAATCTTCATGAGTGAGGAAGTGGAGCACAGAAGCACCGCCGACGACGGCGTGGGTGATTGTGCCTTCATAAACCTTGCCGTTGGCGTCTCTGACGGTGATGAGGCCGCTGTGGTCTTCGTCATCGTTCCAGACGATGGCTTCGTTGAACTCGATGCGTACGGGCGGACGTTGTGTGTAGAGGGCTTCGCCATCGGCATCGGGATAGGTGGTCACGACGTAGGGGGCCTCGGTGTCGGGCTCGGCCATGGTGAAGGTGAGTGTGTAGTCGCCGCCTTCGGTGCCGTCGTTGTCACCGTCGAGGAGCATGTTGGTCTGGCTGTTGCGGGCGATGCTGCCGTCGATCTTGATGGTGTATTCCCAGAGGGCTTCGAGTTTGCTGATGTCGACTTTCAGGGTGTAGTCGTTGAGCCATTCGGTTGTGATTACGCCGTCGTTGTCGATTGTGAGCGCCTGGTCGACTGTCTCGCGTACCATGTTGCGCGAGAAGGTGATGACGATGGGCTCGGTAGCGTCGACAGAGCTGAGGTCGGTGAGCGAGACAGAGCTGACGGTTGCGGGCATCGTGTTTGTCAGGGCGATGTCGCAGTGGGTGATGTAGTCGGCCGAGGTTGCGCCGCCGCTGAGGATGGTCACAGTCTTCGCAGCGGGCTCAAAGCCGGGAGCGCTGAACTCGAGAGTGTACTCCTTGCCAGCCTCAAGGCCTTCGAAGAGATAGAAGCCGTTGTGGATGAGGTTGGGGTTCTTCGTGTATTTGTTGAAGAGACCTTCGTAGGTGTCGGTGGTGTAGACCAGTTCGGTGCCCTGCACTTTGATAGTGGCGCCGTTGATGGGCTGGTTGTTCTCGGAGTTGCTGACAACGCCGGTGAGGATAGTCTGCGAGGGTAATTCGAGGTTGCGGTATTTCAGGATAGTCTGGAACGCTGCGAGGGCCTCGATGCGCTTATACTCGTTGTTGATGTTGCGCTGCTGCTGAGAGGCGATAGTGTGGTAGCCGGCCTCGCTGAGTATCGACGCCATGTTGGTGCGACGGTTGACAGAGAGGTAGGGATACTGGTTTTCGTGGGTCTGCGAACCTTTGTCATACCAGCAGCGGTCGTGCCAGTTGCCGCGCGATTTGACGCCCATGGCGCCGGCGAGGTTGGGCTCGAGGATGTCGCCGAAGGCTTTGCCGCCCTTGGGCTCTTTCTCGATGTCGACGCCTGCGTTGCGCCAGCCGCCGAAGAGAAGCAGAATCTCGTTGGGAGTGGCGGGGTCTGACGATGCGTCGGAGTGGATGCTGTAGAAGAAGTCGGCGCCGTAGGCGTTGGCTTCGTCAGAGCGTTCCTCGAGGCTGACGGTGGTGTTGTCGTCGTAGCGGCAGAGCTTGATGTTCTCGTCGGCTATGTCGGTGTAGGTCTTGAGCATGTTCTCGATGCCGAGTGCGACGCGGACTGTCTTCTCAGCCTCTGAGTAGCCCCAGAGACCGCCGTTCTCGCGGCCCGAGTGGCCGGGGTCGATATAGAGCTTGAAGTCGCCCCATGCTATTTTCTGTCCGGCGTCCTGAGCGCTGAGTGCCGGAGCGGCCATCAAAGCCGTTGCTGCGATAAGAGTGGCTTTGGCTATATTTGTGATTGACGTTTTCATAGGGCGCTGATTATTTGATGTTGACAACATAAATGGCTGCGTCGGCAGCGTTCTCGAATGCGACTTTGCGGCCGTCGGGCGATACCGAGGGTGTCATCGGTATCATGTCGGCACGACGGGTGATGACCGATGTCTTGCCGTTGGAGGTGTCGACCGATTTGAGCTGCGAGGATGTGAATCTCTCGCCGTTGTCCTCGACGACGGTGTAGACTATTGTCTTGCTGTCGGGAAGCCATGATGCGTGAGAGCCCTTGCCGAGCGAGCGGAGGCCGCTGCCGTCGGCGTTGATGAGCCACATGCCATTGCCGGGAATCTGGAAGGCTATTTTGCTGCCGTCGGGTGAGAGGGCGGGGTTGATGACGGTCTTGCCGGCGAACTGGTTGAGAGCCTTGAATTCTTTAGCTGCCTTTGTCGGACGGGCGAGCATCGCAGAGTAGATGTCGGCAGCGGCGCACTTGTGTGCTTTCAGTCGGGGCGAAACGGCGTCGCGGCTCTTGGCCATGAGCACTTTCGATGTGCCGAGCTTGACGTCGAACGATTTGATTTCGTGGAAGACGCGGCCGTTCTCGACGATGTTGTTGCGGCTGATGATTGCTGCGCCGTCTTCGGTCCAGGTCATGTTGTAGCCTGTGCCGGCCTCGCGTGTGAGTTGACGCAGGGCTGTGCCGTCGGCGTTGGCGACGAGGATGCCGGTGTAGTTGTCGGTCGTCACTGCGATTTTAGAGCCGTCGGGCGACCATACCGGAGCCATGAGGCCGCCGGGTGTCGACAGCAACTTCACGGGCGCGCCGTCGCTCTGTACCTGAGCGCCTGCGACACCTCCGATGGCCATGAGGGCCACAGCTAAGAAGAAATGCTTTTTCATAAGGTGATGATTTTGGGTTAATTGAGTTATTTAAGTTTGATTGTTTTCGCGGATTTAAGGTAGATGCGCGGTTGATTTAAGGAGAGTGCTTCGAGCAGACTTAATTTTTACAAAGGTAATGTAATAATTAGGATTTATCTAATAATTTTCTGAATTATTAACAGTTGTTGCCATAATTTCACCTTTTGCGTCCGGGTGTTAACAATCAGGCGCAGCAATGTAGCTGTATATTAATAATTTAACGCCTGATTGACGGCTTTGACGATGATGGGCTCCATCACTTCGTAGCCCTCGTTGCTGGGGTGGACGTAGTCGAAGCCGTAGTTTGGATTCAGCGCGCCGCCTTCGACAACCATCGGGCTGTAGTAGTCGACATACATGATGTTGTTGTCCTCGCAGTATTTTTTGAGCAACTTGTTGAGGGCGACGACTTGGCCGGGGGTGTCGGGAACTTCGGGGCGCCAGTCGATGCCTGCGGCGGGGAGGACCGAGCAGACGATGGGTGTGATGCCGTGCCAGCGCGCTATGTCGGTCATCGAGGCGATGTTGTCGACGATATGCTTGAGCTCGATTTCGCCGTTGTTGCGGGCTATGTCGTTGATGCCGGCGAGGATGACGACGACTTCGGGCTTGAGGTCGACGACGTCAGAACGGAAGCGTCCGAGCATCTGTGTCG
>CALZQD010000149.1 GCA_945828175.1 uncultured Bacteroidales bacterium
TCATAAATCTACCCTTAATCGTGTATTGGATGATAGTTGCGGATTTTAGGGTATACCAAAAAATAAGGCCTATGGGTCAAAAAAGAAAGGTGACGCCGCGCGGCGCCACCTTTCTGATATTGGCTGTATAGGGTTTATTGATTATTAGTTCCAGGTACAGTCGGCAAACTCGAATTTACCCTTGGCTGTAACTTTGAAACGGATTGTTTCGTTTGACGAAGTGCCGTTGTAGGTGACGAAGTTGATGACATAATACTGGTCGTATTTCTCACCGGGCATAGCGTCGGGATACATCTTGGCGAGAACGGCCGGCATGACGATTTTTTCGAAGTTCTTCTTCATCGTGCTGACGACTTCTTCGTCGCTAATTTTGCCATAGACCGAGGGCGTCTGCTTTCTGGCGGCTGTCGGACGGAGGTCGACATTGCCCTGGTAGGCTGATGTGCCGGCGAAATACTCGTTGTTGCCGTAGCTTGTCACATAGCCTACACCGCTGGTGATTGACTCAGACTTGAACTCGGGAACATCGACGTTCTCATAGACCCAGTCGACGCAGGCCTGATAGAACGGACCCGAGACAGCGTTGTTGCGACCTGAGGGCAGGTTGATGTAGATGCTCGGGTCATAGATCCAGGCCGAGCGGCCGCCTTCGCCTGCGACCTTGATGAACTGGTTCATCTCGGTGTTGATGGTGTTGATTTCCCAGACACCGTCGTTGTAGACAGCGCGGCGGCAGTGGTTGCGGATTGTGGTCGAGCCGTCGTAGTAGTTGAAGACGATATACTTCACTGTCTCGTTCTGGGCGTAGGGGAAGTGAGTCTCGAGATATATCGGCAGGTAGGTGTTTGCCTGAGCTGTTGTGAGGCTGTTGTATGAGCCGAGACCCATGGCGGCGTAATCGGCGTTTGTGAGCACAGCGATGTCAGACGGTGCCGACCATGCCGAGCCGTTGTATTCATAGACTTCAGAGAGAGTCTCATATGAGACATTCACGCCGGCCTTGAACTTGGCGGGTGCTTCCCACGGTGTCTTGCCGTCGACTTCGGTAAGCAGCAGGTTGACAAACGATGAGCCTGATTTGGATACGATATAGCCGCGCATCGTCACTGTGGCTCCGTCGGTGAGCAGGGCCTTCATGGCGTTGGGACACTGGTAGGCGCTGCCTGTTGCGTTGGTGGCGCCTTCGACAGCGAAGTTGACGTAGTTGCCGCTGATGGTGATTTTACCTGTCACTTCGGCATACTCGGCGAGAACGCCGTTTTCTGAGTTAGCCACTTCGGTGAGGTCGGCCAGATAGTCGTCGAGCATCGAGCCGTCGATATAGGTCGGAGTGGGGTAGGTCACTTTCTGGTTGCCCATCTTTGTCTCGGCCGATACTGTCAGCTGTAGGGCGCCGCCATAACAGCCGCCTGTGGCGGTCAGTTTGAGCCGGTCACCGATGGCATAGTTGTCTGCCACGAACGAGCTGCCGTAGTAGGCGAGGATAGAGCCGCTGTTGTCGGTGATGATATAGCCTTGTCGGCAGATGGCGGTGACGATACCGCTTACTTCATACGGGCCGCCTTTGGGTGCCACGGTGCTGATGACCGACGAGAGCTCGAACTCGTCTGTGGGAGGATTCGTACTGCCGCCGCCGAAGATGGGATCCTGGGCTGCGACGTTGTATGTCACGACAGCGAAATCGCCGTCGGCTGCGTCGGGCAGCTTGTCTTTGAGATATGTCGGGATGAAGGCCGAAGCGGGCTTCGACGGAGCGAAAGCCTCGGTGAAGTCGGTCTCGCTGCCCCAAGCGGCCTGATAGTCGGCCTCTTCGAGAGTCAGACGCTGTGCCTCGGGAATCTTGGCGAGCTCGGCGGGAAGACCTAAAGAGGTCGGGAAGCTCAGTTTGAGGGTCGAGCGGACGTCAAGATAGAAAATCGGGCTGCCGCTGACAGTGGCGATAGAGTCGAGATAGGCCGGAGCATAAATCTCGGGAGTGATCTGTTCGGTGAAATAGCCCTGTGCTGCGACGCCGGCGAGCTGTTCGAGTTCGCCGCGCTCGATTGCGATGTCGATGTTGGCCTTCATCTTGGCTATTTTGATGACTTCTGACGAGGTCAGCGTATATTCGACAGTCTCGACGTCGGTGGGAGTCGGTTTTTCAAAGCCCTTAAGGTAGTCGTCGTTCCACGAGTTCTCGTCGCAAGAAGTCACGGCAACAGCCGCGCAGGCGATGAGAAGGCTTTTTATTGCTGTTGATTTCATAATGATTTACTGTTTGGCTTAGAAATTGATTTTCAGACGGAGCGAATATGTGCGGCCGAATGAATAGAAAACACGGGCGGCGTTCTGCCATGTACCTCTCTCGCTCGAGTTGGTGTAGGCGTCGACTACATAATTGTAGTTGAAGAGGTTATAGACGTTGCCGTAGATGGTGGCGTTGAAGCCGGCCATCTTGAAGCGGTAGCTTGCGTTGAGGTCGAGCTGCTGGCCCCAGGGAATGCGCCAGGGCTGTGCGACATTGAGGGTGCCGCCGTTTTCGAGGTTGCTTGTCGAGATCTGGAAGTCAGAGTAGTTGCGTGCGTTAAACGTCCAGTCGCCGCCGATGCGGAAGCCGCGGAAGGGGATGAAGTTGGCCGAAATCGAGCCCGTTGTCTGGGCTGAGCCGCCGACGTGGATGCCTTTCTGCTTGATGGTGGCTGTCAGGTGGTCGGGAGCGTTGATGCCAGAGGCGACGTTACCCTTGGTGTCGGCGAGAGGCTGGCCGAGCTGGTTGTAGAACGAGCCGCTGGCGTCAGAATCCCATTTCCAGTCGCCGAGCGAGAGCATGGCGTCGATGTTGAGCCACTGGAACGGAACCCAGCTCATGTTGACCTCGACACCCATGTGGAGGGCGTCGACGCCGGCCATGTTGAGGAAGTAGCGTTCGCCGTAGTGCTCCGAGCGGGTGTCGTTGACCGTACCGCCCTGTGCCGTTGTCTTGTCCATCCACTTGGTATAGTAGCCGTTGACTGTGATGGCCAGAGGATCTGAAGTGTATCCGTAGCCGAGCTCAAACGAGAAGACCTTTTCGTTGAGGGGATGGTCATTGGTGACGTTAGAAGTGGCTGCCTGAACGAAGACGCCTTTCTGGAAGAAGGGAGCGCGGCTGATGAAGCCGGTGTTGAAGAACACGTTGTTGTGCTTGTCGAAGTTATAGTTGGCGCCGCCTTTGATAGTGCCGCCGATGAAGTTTTTGGTCTTCGAGCGTTCGTGCTCCTTGTCATAGTAGAGGAAGTCGCGGCGCCAGTAGGTGTTGTTGTTCAGAGCGCCGGAGAGCACGAGGTTGAGACGTTTGTCGAGCATCGTGTATTCGGCCTGGCCGTAGATGCCTTCCTGAGCTGTGTAGCCGTTGTAGTTGCGGTAGACGACGTCGCCGACACCGAGCTTCTCATATTTCCATTCGGGGTTTGCGGCAGCGGCGTTCTGTTCGGGCTTGATGCCTTTGCGGGTCGAGTAGTCGATGAAGTATTCACCGTCATAGAGGTCGCTGATGGTGTTTTTGTGTTCGCCGACATAATAGCGTATGTCGAGACCGCCGGTGAGGCTCAAACGGTTGTTGTTGTGCTGGACGATGTCGTGCTTGTACGATGACACGAGGCCGATCCATTTGTGGGCGTTGCTCGAGCGGCTCATGATAAGCTCAGAGCCTGTGGTGCTCGCCATGTTGAGTTCCTGGATGGCGGCGTAGTCGAATGTGCCGTCGGGGCAGCGGAAGTCGGTCGTGATCTCGCCCGTGCTGCTGTTAGAGCCATACCAGGCCGAGTAGCTGTATTTGCCGAGGCCGCTTGCCTGGCCCGAGTTGCCGCCGCCGCTTGCAAACGAAGCGTAGACGGTCGTCGACAGCGAGCGGTTGTCGTCGATCTTCCATGTGTGGGCCAGCGAGAGCTGGGGCTTGTGATAGTAGTTGTAGCTCGAGTTGCGCCACTGGCCGTGACGGTCATAGCCGAAGGTCGAGTTATATTTATACAAGCTCTCGCCGCTCATGAAGTTCTTGGCCTGCTTCTGATAGACCTCGATAGAGACGCCGTTGTTGGCGTTACGCTGGTAGTGGGTCTGCGGAGCACCGAAGGCCGTGAACGACAGCTGGTGACGCTCGTTGAACTTCTTCGACACGTTGACAAAGTAGTTGTAGCTGTTGAAGGGAGTGCCCTGGATATAGCCGTCGCCCCACTTGCGCGAACCGAGGACCGTGATGGCCCAGCCGTTTTTCATCAGGCCGGTAGAGAGCTTCAGACCGATGTTGTTCATCGCGTCGTTGCCCATGCCATACCATACGCTACCGCCCTTCTCGACGTCGGTCGAGCGGGTTGTGATGTTGATAGTACCGCCGATTGACGGAGTCGACACAATCGTTGCGCCGAGGCCGCGCTGAGTCTGGATGTTCGAAGCCACATCGCCGAGGCCGGCCCAGTTACTCCAGTAGACGCCGCCCCATTCCATATCATTGATAGGAATACCGTTGACCATGACGGCTACGTTGGCCGACTGGAAACCGCGCATGTTAGTCTTGGCGTCACCGAAACCGCCGCCGGCGCGTGTTGTCCAGACGCCCGGTGTCGTCTTGAGCACCTCGGGAAGCTCCTGGTTGCCGAGCTTCGTCTCGATAGTGGCAGCCGTGACGTTCGAAGCGGCCACAGGGGTCATGCGCGTGCGTGCGACAGACTGTGTCACAACGACGTCCTGAAGCATCTTCGTGTCGACAGCGAGCTTGATGCGACCCATGTCGGCTTTAGCGTCGAGGGTGACAGGTTTGTAACCTACATAACTGATGTTGATTTTTGTTCCCGCCGGGACGGCGATTTTGAATCGTCCGTCAACGTCGGTCGACGTTGCGAGCGGTGTTTTTGCGACTGTGACAGATGCGCCGATGACCGGCTCATTGTTTTCATCGACAACGATACCGGAACATTTGATGTCGCCGGGCGCAGCCATAGCTGCGGCACAGGCAATAAAAACTGCCCACGCCAAGAGAAATAGTCTCTTTAACATGATTGATGATTG
>CALZQD010000150.1 GCA_945828175.1 uncultured Bacteroidales bacterium
GATTCCTCTACGTCTCGTGGGCTCGGAGATGTGTATAAGAGACAGTTACATCACCGAGGCCGACATCGCCTTCATCGCCTCGAAGGGCGCCAACACCATCCGCTTCCCCTTCCACTACAAGCTCTTCACCGGCGAGCCTTTCATGGGCGAGAGCAACGCCGACGCAGGCTTTGAGACCGTCGACTCGCTCGTGGCCTGGTGTGGCCGCAACAATCTGCGCCTGATCCTCGACATGCACGACTGCCCGGGCGGCCAGACCGGCGACAACATCGACGACTCGGCCGGCTACCCCTTCCTGATGACCGACACGGTGTCGCAGGCGCGCTTCATCAACCTCTGGGAAAACATCGCCTCGCGCTATGCCGACGAGCCCGTCATCCTCGGCTACGAGCTGATGAACGAGCCCATCGCGACCTTCTGGAACGAGGAGGAGACAGCAGCCCTCAACGCCGCCCTCGAGCCGCTCTATATCAAGACCACAAAGGCCATCCGCGAGAAAGACAAGAACCACATCATACTGCTCGGCGCGCCGCAGTGGAACAGCAACTTCGAGCCCTTCACCGACTGGAAGTTCGACGACAACATAATGTACACCTGCCACCGCTACGGCGGCCCGGCGACCGCCGACGCCATCAGATCATATATCGACTTCCGCGACAAGACGGGGCTGCCGATGTATATGGGCGAAATCGGCCACAACACCAACGAATGGATGTCGGATTTCGTCGACGTCATGCGCGAGAACAACATCGGCTATACATTCTGGCCCTACAAGAAAATCAACGACAGCTCGATGACGGGCGTCGCCACGCCCTAGGGCTGGCAGGAGATTGTGACCTTCGCCGAGTCGCCCCGCGGCACCTATGCCGAGATTCGCGAGGCACGCTCTAAGGTCGACCTCGACGCCGCCCGCAAGGCTCTCGACAGCTACGCCGAAGGCGCCCGCGCCGAGAACATGCTCGTCCACGACAACTATATCAAAGCTATTCAGCTCGATAAATAATCACGCACAAAAAAACGCTCCCCCGTCAGCAATGCCGCCGGGGGAGCGTTTTTTTAATGTTGAATGTTGAATTTCCTGCGGAGTATTAATTATCGATGGCCTCGACTTCGAGCTCGGCGTTGATGACCTCGTGCCAGGGCAGACCCTGCTTGGCGAGTTCGGCAAGGAACGGATCGGGATCGAACTCCTCGACGTTGTGTACGCCGGGCTTGTTCCATTTGCCGGTGAGGAACATCATGGCGCCGGTCATGGCGGGCACGCCTGTGGTGTAGCTGACGGCCTGCATGCCGGTCTCGCGGTAGGCGGCCTCATGCGAGCAGTTATTGTAGATATAATAGGTCAGCGGCTTGCCCTCTTTGTCCTTGCCCGAGATGCGGCAGCCGATTGAGGTCTCGCCGTGGTAATTCTCGCCGAGATCCTGGGGATTGGGCAGCACGGCCTTAAGGAACTGCAGGGGCACGATTTTGACGCCGTTGTATTCGACTTCGTCGATGCGCGCCATGCCGATGTTCTGAATCACGCGCAGGTGTGTCAGATATTCCTGACCGAAGGTCATCCAGAAGCGTGCGCGCTTGATTGTCGGGAAGTTAAGCACGAGCGACTCGAGCTCTTCGTGATAGAGCAGATATGAGTCGCGCTTGCCGATATTGGGGTAAGTCAGCTCCATATGCACCTCGAGGGGCTTGGTTGTCACCCACTTGCCGTCGCGGTAGTAACGGCCGTTCTGGGTTATCTCGCGGATGTTGATTTCGGGGTTGAAGTTGGTGGCGAAAGCTTTGCCGTGGTCGCCGGCATTGCAGTCGACGATGTCGAGATATTCCATCTCGCTGAAATAATGCTTGGCGGCATAGGCGGTGAAGACAGCCGAAACGCCCGGGTCGAAGCCGCAGCCGAGGATGGCCGTGAGGCCGGCTTTCTCGAAGCGCTCGCGGTAGGCCCACTGCCATGAATATTCGAAATGAGCTTCGTCTTTGGGTTCGTAGTTGGCCGTGTCGAGGTAGTTGACGCCGCAGATGAGGCAGGCATCCATGATTGTGAGGTCCTGGTAAGGCAGGGCTACGTTGATGACCATATCGGGCTTGTGGCGGCTGAAGAGCTCGACGAGCTGGTCGACGCTGTCGGCATCGACGGTGTCTGTCGTGATGTTGGGCGCGCCGATGGCCTTGGCGATGGCGTCGCATTTGGCCTTGGTGCGCGACGCGAGCACGATTTCAGTAAAAACTTCGGGGTTTTGGGCGCACTTGTGTGCGACGACCGTGCCGACCCCTCCGGCACCGATGATGATTACTTTCGACATTTTTTACTGTTTGGTTTGTTTTATGTTGTTGTTTGTTGTTTCAACTGTGTTGGTCGACGGCGAGCGCCGGCGATCGATGGCGATGCACACGAAGGTGAATATGCCCAAGACAATGAGCAGCATCGTCTGGCTGCCGAGCACGACATTGGCAAACGCGCCGGCCGTAGTGGCGTCGACGCCGTAGATGCCGAGGACGAAGATGACGGCCCACTGCCACGGACCTATGCCGCCGTTCGACGGCACGCCCATCGAGATGCTCGACAGGGCGAAGGTGACGAGTACCGCCGCCGTGCCGTAATGTTTGAAGACCTCTGTGGTCGCCGGGAAGGCGAAGAAGGCCACAAACATCTGTATGAAGAAGCAGCCCCAGAGGCAGAGCGTCCAGACAAGCCACATGCCTTTGCCGGGCATTTTGAATATAACGGCAAAGCCCGTCCAGAGTTCATGGATGATTTTCTGAATCCTGACAACGGCGGGGTTTGCAGAGCGGCGCTTGACAAACCACCACACGAAGGCGACGCACAGCACGACGAAGAGCCACAGCCACGGCGAGGAGAGCAGCGAGGCGATGGCCTCGTAGCTCTCAGTGTTCTGCGACAGATACGACAGGATGGCCCTCGACGACAGTAGGAAGGCCAAGACAGTGATGAGCGCCACCGTCACCGTGTCGGCCAGTCGCTCGGCCACCATCGAGCCGAAGACGGCCGAGAACGGCGCCTTCTGACGCCGGGCTATATAGGCTGAGCGCCACACCTCGCCGAGTCGCGGGAAGACGAGATTGACGGCATATGTGCCGAAAATACTGAGTGTCAGAAAGAACAGCGGGGGCCTGACGTTGAGCGCGCGTAGCTGTATGCGCCAGCGCAGGGCCCTGAAGACGTGCGAGAAGATGCTGAGAAACATGCCTAAGGCGATGTAGCCGTAGTTGCAGTCGCGGCGGATGATTTCGACCATCTCGTTGAAATCGATGCCGGTAAAAAGCAAATAGCACAGCCCGACGCTGATCACCAGCGGCAGGCCGAATTTGAGTATGTAGCTCCAGACCGAGCCTTTCTTATGTATTATCTTGTCTGACTGCACGTCGTTGTTTGTCATATCAATGCGAATTTCGGCAAAGATAGCGATTTTTCGCCATAGCGCATCACGATTTCTGATATTCTGAGGGCGACATGCCCGTCAGATGCTTGAAATATTTGCCGAACGACGATTGATTGACGAAATTAAGGGCATAGGCTACCTGCTGGATGTTCTTGCCCGAGTAGCGCTGTTGTTTCTGGCCCCCCATGATGACAACGGCGTCGACCCAGGGCGAGGCCGAGCGCCCCGTCGTCTCCTTGACGAGCAGCGACAGGTATTTCGGCGAGATGAAAAGCTTCGACGCATAGAAGGTCACCGAGCGCTCGCGGGTATAGTTTAGGTGGACGAGCTTTATGAACTCGCGGACGTAGGAGTGGCGCCGTGTGTTGTTCTGCCCGTAGCCCTCCGAGAGGCCTATGTAGGCGAGGCTGAAGAGTATCATCTGATAGAACAGCGCCGCCATCAGGCTCGTCGCGATGTTCTGCTCCATCTGGGGATTGATGCGGTTTTTGGCGTTGAGGGTGAGCAGGTCGAAGTAGCGCACTATCGTCCGCGACTCCTCGGCCGTCAGCGGTCTCAGCGGCGACGGCTTCTCGGCATACATCGGCAGGTTGACGGCCGAGAAATTGATGTTGATGTTGTGGAGGAATTTCTCTGACATAAACATCATGTAGGCGTCGATATTGAGATTGTCAATCGATTTCGGATTGAAGACGACGCCCGGATTGAGAGTCAGCAGCGTGTTGGCTCCGATGACATACTGCTCGAGATTAATCTCGACGGTCATCTCGCCGTCGAGCACAAGCATAACCAGCATGCCCTTGATTTTGACGGGCGAATTCCTCAGTCGCGTCGTCACGCCGTTGTCGAGGCGCAGGCGCGAGAAGAAGTAGAGCCCGTCGAGCTGGCTGTAGTCGCTTGATATTTCTTTTAAAAGTCTGAGTTGCTCTTCGTTGATGATTTCTTCCATATAAATTCTGCTGTGATAAGCGCGACAAAGCTACGAAAAAAACGCCCTATCGGCAAATATCATAGTCGATAGGGCGGAGAATTTCAGACGTTTTGACGACAAATATCGTCCTTTTTGCTTATTTTCTGTTTATTTCTTTTTAGTACGGCGGGGATGACCTTTGACAAGCACCATGGCCGAGCGCGACGGCAGGTAGAGCTTGAGCCACTCGACGCCGTGGGGCGAGTAGAGCGGGTCGGAGATGGTCAGATGCTCGATGCTCTCGTCGATATTGCCGTAGCCGCCGAAGTCGCGGTTGTCGGTCGACAGCACCGAGCGGTAGCTGCCGCCGGGAGCGAGGATGCCGTAGCCGTCGAACGATTTGGTCGGATTGAAGTTGAAGACAAAGACCAGGTCGCCGCGCATGAACGCCAGCACCTGATCGTCGTCTTTCTCCCAGAGTTTTCTAACCGGAAGCGTCTGGAAGTTGTAGACCTTCGACACGAGCTCGATCATGGCGTTGTCGAACGCGTTGAGATATTTATATTTGAGGTCTTCGCGGTCGACGAGGTCCCACTGGCGGCGGGCGTATTTATAGCTCCAGCCGTTGCCTTCGCGCGGGAAGTCGATCCACTCGGGATGGCCGAACTCGTTGCCCATGAAGTTGAGATAGCCG
>CALZQD010000151.1 GCA_945828175.1 uncultured Bacteroidales bacterium
GAGAAAATCGTGCGGTTTATGTGTGATTTCGTCGGCAGCGGCGAGGTCTGAGAATTCCTCGGTGCGCAGCTCTACGACAGCCTCTTTGAGAATCTTCTGATAGGTCTCGTAGCCGAGGTCGGCGATGAAGCCGCTCTGCTCGGCGCCGAGGAGGTTGCCGGCGCCGCGGATGTCGAGGTCCTGCATGGCGATGTGTATGCCCGAGCCGAGGTCTGAGAAGCTCTCGATGGCCTGCAGACGGCAGCGCGCGTCGGGCGACAGCGGCACATGCGGTGGTACCATCAGGTAGCAAAATGCCTTGCGCGAGCTGCGGCCAACGCGGCCTCGCAGCTGATGGAGCTCGCTGAGGCCGAACTTCTGGGCGTCGTTGATGATGATGGTGTTGACGTTGGGCATGTCGATGCCGCTCTCGACGATGGTGGTAGCCAAGAGGATATCGTAGTCGTGGGCGGCGAAGTCGACGATGGCTTTCTCGAGTTTCTCGGGAGGCAGCTGGCCGTGGGCGACGACTGTGCGGGCATCGGGGACGACGCGCTTAATCATCGTCTCGAGGTCGTAGAGGCCTTCGATGCGCGGGTTGATGAAGAACACCTGGCCGCCGCGCGAAAGCTCGAAATTGACGGCTTCGGCGACGATGTCGTCGCTCAGGGCCGTGACGGTCGTGACTATCGGATAGCGGTTTGGCGGCGGTGTGTTGATCGACGAGAGGTCGCGGGCGCCCATGAGCGAGAACTGCAGGGTGCGCGGTATAGGCGTGGCGCTCATCGTCAGGGTGTCGATATTGACTTTGAGCTGTTTGAGCTTCTCTTTGACAGCGACTCCGAATTTCTGTTCCTCATCGATGACGAGGAGGCCGAGGTCTTTGAATTTGACGCTCTTGCCGATGAGTTTGTGGGTGCCAATGATGATGTCGATCTTGCCGTCGGCGAGGTCGGCGAGTATCTCCTTGACCTGCTTTGGCGAGCGGGCTCGCGAGAGGTAGTCGACCCTGACGGGCAGGTCTTTGAGTCGGTCTCTGAAGGTGTTGTAGTGCTGATAGGCGAGTACGGTCGTCGGCACGAGCACTGCGACCTGCTTGCCGTCAGTGGCAGCCTTGAAGGCAGCGCGGATGGCGATTTCGGTCTTGCCGAAGCCAACGTCGCCGCAGATAAGGCGGTCCATCGGGCGGTCGCTCTCCATGTCGGCCTTGACGGCCTTAGTGGCTGTCAGCTGGTCGGGCGTGTCCTCGTAGATAAACGAGGCCTCGAGCTCCTGCTGGAGGTATGAGTCGGGCGAGAATGCAAAGCCTTTCTCCTCGCGGCGTGCGGCGTAGAGGCGGATGAGGTCGCGCGCGATGTCCTTGAGCTTGCTCTTGGTGCGCTCCTTGACCTTGTTCCAGGCACCCGAGCCAATGCGGTTGATTTTGGGCGGAACGCCCTCTTTGCCACGGTATTTTGCGAGTTTGTGGAGGGCGTGAATCGAGACGAAGATGATGTCGTTGTTCTTGTAGACGAGCTTGATCATCTCCTGCATGCGGCCGCCGACGTCGGTGCGCAGCAGCCCGGCGAAGGTGCCGATGCCGTGGTCGACGTGGACGATATAATCGCCTACCTCAATCTGGCTCAGCTCTTTGAGCGAGAGGGCGAGCTTGCCCGAGCGGGCGCGGTCGCTCTTGAGGGTGTATTTGTGGAAGCGGTCGAAAATCTGGTGGTCGGTGAAGAGGCAGTTCTTGGTGACATGGTCGACGAAGCCCTCGTGGAGGGTCGACAGCACCGGGGTGAACTCAATCTTGTCGCCGCGGTCGTCGAAGATGACGCGCAGGCGGTCGAACTGTTTCTCGTTGTCGCTGAGGATATAAATCTTGTAGCCTTCGGCTATGAGCTTGGTAAACGACTCACTGATGAGGTCGAAATTCTTGTGATATATGCCCTGGGGCGAACATTTGAAGTCGATGGCGGCCTTGACTTCGCGGGCGGGCGTCTGCGCGGCGGTAAACTCGAGGCGCTTGAACGTGGCGAAGCGCCGCGCGAATGCCTCGGCGTCGACGACCTGCTGCATGGCCTTGGTGTCGCCCTCGTCGGCAATCATGGCGCTCTGCGAGAACTCTTCCTCGCCTATGGCCTTGACGCGGGCAAGAGTCAGCGAGGCGTCGCGGACAGCAACAAGCGTCTCGTCGGCTATATAATCGAGCAGAGAGCCGCCGAGAGCGTCGCGGGTGACGTCGGCGATAATCGAAATATTGTCGAAACGCTCCTCGGAAAGCTGGGTCTCAACGTTGAACGAGCGTATCGAGTCGATTTCGTCGCCGAAAAAGTCGATGCGGTATGGCAGCTCGTTTGAGTAGCCGAAGATGTCGAGGATAGAACCGCGCACGGCGAAGTGGCCGGGCTCGTAGACATAGTCGACCTCGGTGAAGCCGTTGTCGCGCAGCCACTTTTGAGTTTTTGTGAGGTCGACTACGCTGCCGACGCTGATATTGAGAGTGTGGTCAGCGATGGCCTGACGGGCAGCGGCGCGCTCGGCGAGAGCCTCGGGATAGGTGACGACAAAGCGCAGGTTGCGGTCGTCGGCGATGCGCCCGAGGGCCTCTGTGCGCAGAATCTGCGAGGGCGGGTCGACCTGGCCGTATTTGATGTCGCGCTTATAGCCCGAGGGGAATATCGCGACGGCCTCCTCGCCGACGAGGCGCGTGAGGTCGAAATAGAGGTAGCCGGCGTCGTCGGCCGAGTCACCGACGACAAGCACGGGCACAGACCGACGTTTCATGCCAGCGAGCATCACGGCGGCCGACGATCCTGCCAGCGCGTAAGCCGTCACCTCGGCGCTGCGCCCGGCCGACGCGAGTGCCTTAGCACGGGCCTCGGTGACAAATGCTTTGCTTAATTCCTTGATAGTCATTTCTTAGGTCGGAGTAATGCCTTATATCTTTCGGGCGACGAGAGCACGCCGCGGGCCGAGTCGAGCGTGGCATCGCCTGTGAGCGAGCGGCGCACGAGGTCGCTGTCTGAGAAATAGCGCTCGGCGATTTCGGTGTCGAGTATCTCGATGATGTCCTTACGGTTATGTTCGAGGTCGCGGTTGAGGTCGTGGCGCAGCAGGGTGTCGAGGCGGGCGAACTCGGCAGCGACGGTGTCGTTCATATAGCCCTCGTTCTCAGCGGCTTCACGGAGATATTTGAGGGCCGACTCGCAGAGGCGGTCGTATTTGAAGCGCGCGGGGTCGATGAATTTCTTGAAGTCGTCGAATATCGAGTCGCCGACGACAAATTCGTCCGATGTGCCGACGCTGTCGTGCTGCGCGGCAAAGCGGTTTGCGTAGTCATAGGCCCAGAAGTCGGCCACAATATTGTAGAGCAGACGGTTGCCCTCGGGGAGCTTGACGGTGATGTCGGGAGTGATGCCGCCGCCGTCGCGCACCTCGCGGCCGTGGCGCGTCTTGAAGACCGTCGTCAGGCTGTCGGGAATGCGGGTGACGCGGCCCTGCTCGTCGCGATGCGAGTAGTCGATGGCCTGAATAAGACGTCCGCTGGGTATGTAATATCTTGCTACCGTGACTTTAAGGATGCCGTCGTAGGGCAGCGGGCGCGTGTGCTGCACGAGTCCTTTGCCAAACGAGCGCTGGCCGATGATGACGGCGCGGTCGAGGTCCTGGAGTGAACCCGACACAATCTCGCTGGCTGAGGCGGTGCCGTCGTTGATAAGAACGACGAGCGGCATGTCGCGGGCAATCGGCGCCTTGGGTGTCTTGTAGATCTGCACTTTGGTCGAGTCGTTGTATTTCGTGCGAAGCACCTCGGTGCCGCGGTTGACGAAGTTGCCGACAATCTGCACGGCGCTCTCGAGCAGGCCGCCGCCGTTGTCGCGCAGGTCGAGCACGATGCCCTTGAGGCCGGGCGTGGCGACGAAGTCGGTGACGGCATTCTTGACAGCCTCGGCGCTCTTCTCGTTGAAGGTCGTCAGGCGTATGTAGCCGACACTGTCGGCGAGGACGCCGTAATAAGGTAGCGGATTGACCTTTATCTGGCTGCGGACGATGTCGAATGTCAGCAGCGAGTCGTCGACATAGGGGCGGCGCACGTCGACCTTGACATGGGTGCCGGGCTGGCCGCGCAGGCGCTTGCTGACGTCGCCGGTTTCGGTGTCGGGCTTGAGCGTCCAGCCATCGACGGCGAGGATGACGTCGCCGTGGCGCAGACCGCCGTTGCGGGCGGGCGAGTTCCACTGAGGCTGATGTATCAGCACATTATCGCCGCGTTTGACGATATACGAGCCGATGCCGGCATACTGGCCTGACGAAATCGACGTGATCTCGTCCTGATCGTCGGCGGGATAATACTCTGTGTAGGGGTCGATCTGGCCGAGCAGCGCGTCGATGGCGGTGCGCATAGTCTTGTCTGCGTCGATTGTGTCGACATACTGTGTCTGCAGCTCTTTATAGACCGCATTGAAAATCTGTAGGTTACGTGAGATATCAGCCTTTTTACTGCGCGTGGCCGACCCGGCCACAACAACCATTGCCACAAACAAAAGCAACAACGGGAATATGATGATTTTTTTCATGTCGGAGGTCGTGATAGAATTAACAAGCGAAATTAACAATTCTAATCTAAATTACATAACAGCCGGGCCACAAAAAAAGTTATATCCCGCCGCAATCGGCAAATTTTTCAAGCAAATAGAGCCCAAACGAGCCGCCTTTCGGCGACCCTTTCGTTGTGATTGGCACTGTTTTAATAGTGGCGGAAAACGTAGCCGTTGTTGAAATCAAGTGCAAGGTGAGCGCAATGCCAAACTTGTTTGAGCATTGCCGAACCGCAGCCTTGATTATGCAAATAGTAGTCCCACTTGAACAAGTCGCGGGCGTAAGCGTCGTAGTCGTAGTAGTTGACCAGGTTTTGAGAATATCAGAGACAGTGGTCACAATAGAGATTGCCCGACCAGAGAACAATGACACGATAACAAAAACTATCTGCCTCACCGACGAGGAGAGGGC
>CALZQD010000152.1 GCA_945828175.1 uncultured Bacteroidales bacterium
TACACACTGCATATCGTCGGCAGCGTCAGATGTGTATAAGAGACAGACTTCACCCCCGACGGCCTCAAGACCATGGTCATCGTCTCGTTCGACGAGATTAGCAAGCTATTTCAATAACTTCAGCGACTTCAACCGTTTATGGCAACTCTGAGATTTCTGGCGATAGCGTTTCTGATGACGGTCGGTCCGGCTGCCGGAGCGGCTTTTATCAAAATCTCCGAGCAGCAGGCCCGCGACGCAATCGAGCGTCTCGACGAGGCCATCGCCCGCCGCAACCATTATATCTCGGCCCGCCGCAAGCATATCGACTCGCTCAAGCAGGTCTACGCCGCTTCGCCCGACAACCTCGCGGCATTGAAGAAAATCAGCTACGCCTACATCTCTTTCGACAACGACTCGGCCCTTGTCTATCTCCAGCTCGGCATCGACAAAGCCCCGACAGCCGCCGAGGCGCTGCCGTTCAAGCTCAAGCAGGCCGAAATCATGCCGCTCTCAGGCCTGATTGGCAATGCTATAGCCGCGTATTCGGCCATCTCGCCCGACTCTGTCCCCGAGGCGCTGCAGCAGCTCTATTACGACAGCGGCCGCCAGATGTACAGCTACATCTCGTCGTTCTTCCACCGCCATCCGGCTCTCAAAGAGCGCTATGCTCGCCTCGCCCTCGACCGTCAGGAGAAGCTCATCGGCGTGCTCGAGAAAAACAGCGACCTCCATCGCTTCAACCTCGGCGAATATTATTTCCTGACCGGCAACGAGGCAAAAGCCAATGCATATCTCACCGATATAGCCGACAATGAGCGGGTCGACGCCAACCTTCGCGCCAGAGCCCACCACCATCTCTCGGCCATGGCGAATAACCGCAACGACATGGCCGCCCGCATCTACCACCTCGCCAAGTCGGCGCTGAGCGACACCGAGACAGCCACCCTCGAGGTCATCTCGCTTCAGGAACTCGGCGGCATAGTCTTTGACTACGGCGACATCGACCGTGCCTATATCTATCTCTCGACGGCGCTCGACAACGCCGTTGCTTGCGGCGCCGAACTCCGCATCATCGAGTCGTCGCGAAGCCTCCCGCTCATCGAAAAAACCCACTACGAGAAGACTTTGGCCGACAGCTACATCCTCCGCATAGTGCTGTTTATCATGGCAATACTCGTCATCGGACTCATCGCCACGCTCGTCATCCTCCGCCGCGAGATGATGTCGATGGACCGCCTGCAGGCCAACCTGCGCGTTGCCAACAAGAACAAGGAGGTCTATATCAGCCAGTTCCTTTCGCTCTGCTCGATTTATATGGACAAGCTCAACCAGTTCTGCAAACTCGCCAACCGCAAGATCTCGGCGGGCAAGGTCGACGACCTCTATCGCATGACCAAGTCGGGCAAGTTCATCGAGGAGCAGAGCAGTGAGTTCTACGACATCTTCGACAACGCCTTCCTTCACCTCTATCCCGGCTTCGTCGGCGAAGTCAACAAGCTCCTCCGCCCCGACTGTCAGATCGAGCTCAAGGAGGGCGAGATGCTCAACACCGACCTGCGCATTCTCGCTTTCATGCGTCTCGGCATCGAAGACAGCTCGCGCATAGCCCGGGTACTCAACTACTCGCTCAACACAATTTACGCCTATCGCAACCGCATGAAAGCCCGCGCAATCGACCGCGAGACCTTCGAAAAAGACGTCATGAACATCGGCGAAGACTGATTGGCTTCTTATATTTCACGCTCCTAAATTTATATTAAATCGATTCATTTTCAGTCGATTGGCATTTATATTGATTTATATTTACTCATATCGCCGCTATACACCGCGAACAATCCGGCATTTCGTGCTTAACTTTGCATCCGTTAATGCCTTAGTAATGACTTACAACATAATTTTTAGGGTTAGTATAGTTGTTAATCTCATATCAAGATTAAAAAAATGTGTTTTATGTTAGTTATGTAATTGTTTTAAGTCATTATAGCGCAACAGGGTGTCTTCGTGAGAAGCCACCCTGCTTTGTTTTTGGGCGAATTATCACTAACTTTGCCGCATCATGGCACGACTCCATCTCTTTAATCCCGACAACGACATCGCCCTGGCGCGCGACGTCGACAACTTCACGCCGCCGGCTGCAGCCCGCGACATAAGGCTCGCCGGCTCGACCCTGCCGATGTGGTACGGCTCGCCGGGCGACCGCTTCATAGCCCGCGGCGTCAACGCCCTGTGGTATGACAGCGTCGAGAGTCTCTTCTCGACGGGCATCGACGTCATCGGCGAGGCATCGCCCCGCATCGACGACTTCGTCGCCTCGCCCTGGGGCTGGTCGAAAGCCTCGCGCCGCGATTTCATCCGCCTTGGCATGAGTCCCGCTCTCCTTCCAGACGACGCCACCCTCGACCGGTTGAGGATGCTCTCTCACCGCCGCACGGCCTCGGCTGTCGTCAGCGCGTTGGGCGGGAGTCTGCCCTTCGCCATAGCGCCAGCTGCCGTCGAGGCCCGCGACGAGCGCCAGATTAAAGCCTTCTTCGACAGCAACAGCGCCGTGATTGCCAAAGAGCCGTGGTCGTGCTCGGGTCGCGGCATCATCGACTCGCGCAACACCTCGCCGCGTCGCATGGCCGAACGCATGGCGGCCGTCATCCGCAACCAGGGCTCGGTGATGCTCGAGTGCGCCTACGACAAGACCTGTGATTTCGCCGTACTGATAAATTGCTTTGAAGGTCATGCCGTCCTCGAGGGTCTCTCGCTCTTCGACACAGGCGCCGGCGGCGACTATCGCGGCAACATCCTCGACAGCAACGACGGCCTCGCCGCCCGCATTGCCGAGCATTGCGACCGCTGCCGTCTCGACGCACTCGTCGACGCACTTGTCGGCGTCGTCGGCCGCGAGATTGCACCCCTTTACGACGGACCTGTCGGCGTCGATATGATAACGACCACAGGCTGCGGTCAGCCCGAGTTCGCGCTCGTCGAAATCAACCTGCGCATGACCATGGGCTTCGTCGCCCGCCGCTTCTACGACCACCATATGGCCGAAGGCTCAGTCGGGCGTTACAGCGTCACCCCGCGTCAGAGCATCATTTCACCCCTCCCCGACGCCATCGTCGACAGCCACCGCCTCGTCAACGGCACCATCCCCCTCAACCCCGAAGGCCACTTCGCCTTCACCGCCGAAGCCTGGCGGGAATGAGATAATATAATTTACCCGCCTTTGCCGTTGCGGTATTTGTCTTCGTCTTCATCTTCGAGGATGCTGAGGTAGGAGGCGTAGCGCGAGGGGGCGATGAGATTGTCTTCGAGGGCCTGACGCACGGCGCAGCCGGGTTCGTGGGTGTGAGTGCAGTTGCCGAAACGGCAGTTCTGCGAAATTTCGAAGAGCTCGGGGAAATAATGAGCGACCTCGTGTTTGTCGAAATCGACCGTACCGAAGCCCCTCACTCCCGGCGTGTCGATGATGCAGCCGTCATTGTCGCCCGGCAGATGATACAACTCAGAGAAAGTTGTCGTATGCATGCCCGTGCCGTGCGACTGCGAGATCTCGGCCGTCTTGAGGTCGAGGCCGGGAATCAGCGCGTTTATCAGTGTCGACTTGCCGACGCCCGAATTACCCGAGAAGAGCGTCACCTTGCCGCGGAGCAGCTGACGAAGTTCGTCTATGCCCTCGCCCGTGCGCGCCGAGATGACGATGACCTTGTAGCCGATTGAGCGATAGAGATAAACGACGGCCTCGAGATATTCGCGGTCTTCGTCGCTCGTCAGCAGGTCGACCTTGTTGATGGCAAGCACGGCCTCGACGTCGTAGGCCCTTGCTGTGGCAAGGAAGCGATCGATGAAGGTCGTCGAAGTCACGGGCTCGGCGAGCGTGACGACGAGCAGGGCCATGTCGATATTGGCCGCGATGATATGGCTCTCTTTCGAAAGATTGCTCGCCCGACGAATGATATAATTCCTTCGGGGTTCAATCGCGGTGATATAGGCCGGCGTGTCGTCTTTGTCGGGCAATGAGACCTTGACAATATCGCCAACGGCAACGGGATTGGTCGTGCGTATGCCTTTGATTCTGAAACTGCCTTTAACCTTACAGTTGACGGGCGTGCCGCCGTCCGACGGCTCGACGACATAGAACGAACCTGTGTTTCTGACTACTCTTCCTTCCATTAACGCTGTAATTTTGAAGGTAAATTTACAACATTAACACCGATTATGGCCAAAAATATCGGTCGAATTTTAAAAATACGTTATTTTTAAAATTTTTCATAGCACTTAAACAGTTAAACGATAGGCGTTTGACCATTACCAAACATTTTTACTTACATTTTGTTTTTAATTTTAAACAATTAATTATAACATAATTATTAAATTTGCAGCGAATGTAACGCACATATTCAAGTAATAAACGTTAATATAATAAATAAAACCAACGAAAATGAACGTAGAAATTATTGGCACAAACGCCGGTACTGTCTGGGTAGCACTCAATGACGCACAGGCACTCGGAGTCAAACAGCTCAAAAAAATCACCAAACTGAAAGACAAAGAAGTTTATGCCGCTCTTGGCTGGCTCGCCCGCGAAGGCAAGATCAACATCGAAGCCGATCCCGCAGACGAAAAAGAACTCGTAATATCTCTCATCGCAAACGACTAAGATATAAAAATACCCCATCCCCCGCAGCCACGCCCCTCACCGGAGCGTGGCTGCGTGATTTCCGCGACAACTTAATCTAAGGAGTCTGCGTTTTTCAAACGCAAAGCCCATTTGTTGCCTTTCCGCGCAGGCCGGCGCATCCGCGCCTCGGCCTACGCGGTCACCGGTAAAATCATCACCTTGCAGGCGATAACCGCTTCTCCAATTCAGGTTATAGCTGATTCCTTCCGATAATTCCGATAACTCCGAGGTAAAGCAAAAATTTTTGGCCCTACTCCAAGCTTAAGCGAGGTCGTATGGAGCGAGGGTTTCAACCCTCGCAGCCAACGCCTTGGCCTGC
>CALZQD010000153.1 GCA_945828175.1 uncultured Bacteroidales bacterium
CTATGCTCCTTTGGCTCAAAACAAAACTCGCCTCAAACTATGCAACCTCTGATTTGACATTTATTATGAAACAGGCTCTTATACTGCGGATTTATAAATTTGCCCGGAATATGAGTCGATGAATGGCACAGATTTAAAGTTATTGTGCAAAAGTTTGGTCAGGAAGTTGAGTTGAGTTAACTTTGCAAAAATGCAAGACGTTAGATATATGCGTTTCAATTTTTTTCTTACACACGTCTATTAGATATAGTTTTTATGACAGAATACAAAAATACGTTGCGAAGCAGTCTTAGCCTCAACGGCCGCCGTATGGCGGGTGCCAGGGCTTTATGGCGCGCCAACGGTATGACCGACAGCCAGATGAACCGTCCGGTAATCGCTGTGGTCAATTCATATACGGGCTTTGTGCCGGGCCACACTCACTTGGCCAAGGCCGGCGACATTGTCAGAAAGGAGATTGAACGACTCGGCTGTTTTGCCGCCGAGTTCAACACGATAGCCATCGACGACGGTATCGCCATGGGTCACGACGGCATGCTCTATTCGCTGCCTTCGCGCGATCTCATCGCCGACTCGGTCGAATATATGGTCAAGGCTCATTGTGCCGACGCGATGGTCTGTATCTCGAACTGCGACAAGATTACGCCCGGCATGATGATGGCTGCGATGCGCCTCAATATCCCGACAATCTTTGTCAGCGGTGGCCCGATGGAGGCCGGCCGCACTCCCGAAGGCAAGGGCATAGACCTGGTAGACGTAATGGTCGCCGCAGCCGACGACTCGGTCGACGACACGACGCTCGACATGTATGAGCGCCGGGGCTGCCCGACCTGCGGCTCGTGCTCGGGCATGTTCACGGCCAATTCGATGAATTCGCTCGCCGAGGCCATCGGCTTGGCTCTGCCGGGCAACGGCACTGTCATGGCTACCCACACCGAGCGCCGCCGTCTTTTCGAAGATGCCGCGCGCACGATAGTCGAAAACGCATATAAATATTACCGCGACGGCGACACGTCGGTGCTCCCGCGCAAGATAGCGTCGCGCGCCGCGCTGCTCAACGCCATGTCGCTCGACATTGCCATGGGCGGTTCGACAAACACGGTGCTCCATCTGCTCGCCATCGCCCGGGAGGCCGAGGCCGACTTCACTCTCGACGACATCGACCGTCTGTCGCGCAAGATACCGGTGCTCTGCAAGGTTGCGCCGAGCTCGCCCTACCATATCGAGGACGTCAACCGCGCTGGTGGCATCATCACCATCCTCAGCCGCCTGGATGAGGCCGGGCTGATAGACACCACGGTCAGCCGCGTCGACGGCCTGACTCTCGGCGAGGCCATTTCGCGCTATGCAATCAACGGCGACAGCGGCAAGAGCGCCGAGGGCGACCACATCTGGAGCGCCGCTCCGGGCGGCAAACGCACGACCGAACTCGGCTGTCAGGACGCCCGATATGAGAAATTCGACACCGACAGCGCCAAAGGCTGCATCCGCGACACGGCCCACGCCTACCTGCCCGACGGCGGCCTGGCCGTTCTCCACGGCAACATCGCCACCGACGGCTGCATCGTCAAGACAGCCGGCGTCGACGAGTCGATTCTGCGCTTCAGCGGCACAGCCCGCGTCTTCGAGCCGCAGGACGCCGCCGTCGAGGGCATCCTCAACGGCGCGGTCAATGCCGGCGACGTCGTCGTCATCACCTACGAGGGTCCCAAAGGCGGCCCCGGCATGCAGGAAATGCTCTACCCCACAAGCTATATCAAATCGCGCCACCTCGGCCGCGAGTGCGCCCTCATCACCGACGGACGTTTCTCGGGCGGCACATCAGGCCTGTCGATAGGCCACATCTCGCCTGAAGCCGCTGCCGGAGGCGACATAGCTCTCATTCGCGACGGCGACGTCATCGACATCGACATACCGGCCCGCACCATCAGCCTGCGCGTCAGCGACGAAGAGCTCGCCGACCGACGCCGCGAGGAGCTCGGCCGCGGCGACGCAGCCTTCACCCCGCACAACCGAGACCGCGAAATTTCAAAAGCACTCAAAGCCTATGCCGCCAACGTCACGTCGGCCGACAAGGGCGCTGTGAGACTTTAAGTAACTCGAAAAAATTAAAGCCCTGATAAATCGAAGTTATTTTTGAAAGACATTTCATTTTAGAGCTAAGGAGCATACCGGACTATGTGACTGAGCGATAAAATGAAATGGCCAAAAAGAACGAGATTTAGCGGGCAAGATTTTGAAAGTTACATTATATCGTTTAATTTTTGAGAGTTACTTAACACTAACACTAATGTCTATGTCCGAAAAGATTTCAGGCGCCGAAGCATTGATAAGGGCACTGTTGGCCGAGGGGGTCGACACCGTCTTCGGCTATCCCGGCGGCGCCATCCTGCCTGTCTACGACAGCCTATATGACTACACCGACAAGATACGTCACATACTCACCCGCCACGAGCAGGGCGCCATCCACGCCGCTCAGGGCTATGCCCGCGTCAGCGGACGCACGGGCGTCGTCATCGTCACCTCGGGCCCCGGCGCGGCCAACGTCATCACCGGCCTGAGCGACGCCATGATGGACTCGACGCCAGTCGTCGTCATCTCGGGACAGGTCGGCGCGCGCTATCTCGGCAGCGACGCCTTTCAGGAGACCGATGTCGTCGCCATCACCCAGCCGATAACGAAGTGGGCCGTGCAGGTTCGCCGTGCCGAAGACATCGCCGGTGCCGTCGCCCGCGCCTTCTACATCGCCTCGACCGGCCGACCGGGTCCCGTCGTCATCGACATCGCCAAAGACGCCCAGATCGGTCTGACCGAAGAATGCTATAAGACAGTCGACTTTATACGCAGCTATAACCCGCGGCCCGAGGTCGACCAGACACTCATCGCCGAGGCCGCACGGATAATCAACGGCGCCGAGCGCCCGCTGATGCTCGTCGGCCAGGGCGTAACGATTTCGGGTGCTGAAGACGCCGTCACGGCGCTTGCCGAAAAAGCCGGCATCCCCGTCGGAGCCACGCTGCTCGGCCTATCGACGATGCCGTCAGACCATCCTTTATATAAAGGTATGCTCGGCATGCACGGCAACATCGGCGTCAACTACAACACCAACCGCGCCGACGTCATCGTCGCCGTAGGCATGCGTTTCGACGACCGCGTCACCGGCAACACCGACCTCTATGCACCCGACGCCAAGATAATTCACATCGACATCGACCCCTCGGAGTTCGACAAGACCGTCAAGTCGACCGTCGCCATCAACTGCGACGCGCGTGTCGCCGTCGAGAAACTTCTCGCCGCCGTCAGCACGGCCGAGCACAAGGCCTGGTGTGACAGCTTCGACGAATATAACGCCGTCGAGGCCAAGGAGGTCATCGCCCGCGAGCTCAATCCCGGCACGCCGAAGATGACGATGGGCGAAGTCGTCTCTCGCGTCAGCGCCGCCGTACCCGACAACGCCGTCGCCGTCACCGACGTCGGCCAGAATCAGATGATGTCGGCCCGCTACTTCAAGTTCCGTCAGCGCCGCGCCATCATCACCTCGGGCGGACTCGGCACGATGGGCTTCGGCCTGCCTGCCGCCATAGGCGCCAAAATCGGCTCACCCGAGCGCACGGTCTGCCTCTTCTGCGGCGACGGCGGCTTCCAGATGACGATACAGGAGCTCGGCACCATCATGCAATATGACGTGGCAGTCAAAATCGTGATTCTCAACAACAACTTTCTCGGCAACGTGCGCCAGTGGCAGAACCTCTTCTTCAACCGCCGCTTCTCGCAGACGCCGATGCTCAACCCCGACTTCAAAGCCATCGCCGCAGCCTACGGCATCGCCGCCCGCGACGTCAACGACCGGGCCGAACTCGACGGCGCCATCGCCGAGATGCTCGCCCACGACGGCTGCTATGTACTCAACGTCAACATCGACGAGACCGACATGGTCTTCCCGATGACGCCCGTCGGCAAAGCCGTCGACTACATAATGCTTTCACCCGATAAAGTATTTACATTATGATGACCACACCCAAGCGACAACTGTTTACCGTCACTATATATTCAGAGAACTGCGTCGGCCTGCTCAGCCAGGTGTCGTCGATGTTCACCCGCCGCTGCATCAATATCGAAGACGTCACGGCGAGCGCGTCGTCGGTGCCCGACATCCACAAGCTGACGCTGACGACATGGGCCGACGCCCCGACGATGGACAAGCTCGTGCGCCAGATCGAGAAGCGCGTCGACGTCATCAAGGCGTTTCTATATACCGACGACGACATCGTCTATCAGGAGATTGCGCTCTATAAAGTCGACACCTCGAAGCTGCTCGCCGAGCAGAAACTCGAGTCTATCATACGCCACCACAACGCCCGCATCCTCGAAATCACGCCGGCATATACTGTCATCGAGAAATCGGGCCATCCCTGGGAGACCGAGGCACTGCTCAACCGCCTGCGCCGCTACGGTATCAAGCAGTTTGTGCGCAGCGGCCGCGTCTGCGTCACCAAGTCGCCCGTAGAATATGTCGACCTCTACCTCGAAGAACAAAAACTCCGGCGCGAGCGTTCTTCATCAGAACCAAATGAAAAATCATGAAACGCCCGATCGAACATACCCACACCTACCGACTCACAGCCGGTGAAAGCGGCGCAGAGGCCACTCTGCCCGTCACCCTTCTCCTCGAACGCATCATCGAAGTAGCCACCGAACACGCCAATCTTCTCGAAATCGGCTACGAACAGCTCAACCGCCGTGGCATTGCCTGGGTGCTCAGCCGCGTCTCTTTCGAGATGAAACGCTATCCAGGCATCAACGAAGAATACGCGCTGACGACATGGATCGAAGGCTACAACCGCCATTTCAGCGACCGCTGCTTCACCGTCCTCGACGGTGACGGCCATATCATCGGCTATGTCTACACCTGTCTCTTATACACATCTGACGCTGCCGACGATATGCAGTGTGT
>CALZQD010000154.1 GCA_945828175.1 uncultured Bacteroidales bacterium
AGATTCCTCTACGTCTCGTGGGCTCGGAGATGTGTATAAGAGACAGTCCTGAGGCCGCTCCGGTCGATTTTATAGGCCGCCTTGCGATAGCTCAGACGCCAGACATAATCGACTCTCAGACACTTGAATATATTATCGAGACCGATCGATGTCTCCATATACGGTCCGTCGGTCATCTTTCTGACGGTGACATCGTCGGGGAACGCTAAGAGCGACTTGTTGAACGCCGGGTCGTTGCGGCGGCTCAGGTGGCCGTAAATGCCGCTGAACGAAAAGGCCTCGCGCAGCTTGAGTTTTTTGAGATAAGGTATATAGTTGAGTATAGCGCCGTTGGCCCAGTAGGTCAGAAACCAGCTGACCGATGAATCATTGATGAATTCGAGCGGATTCATCAGCGCGAAACTCTCGGGCTGAATCGTGTACGAGAGGTTGGCGTTGGGTATCAGCAGGTCGATGTAGCTCGACTTGCTCCAGACGTGACCGCCGCCGACAATGGCGTCGATGTAGCCGAAAGCCGAGAGCCAGAAGCGTTTCTGAAACATCAGCTCGGTTTTGTTTATCGGATACTTCGACCCGAGGAAGCCGGCGGGAGCAAAAGTATGAGTCAGTGCGATGACGGGTGCGTCGAGGTTGACGGGGATGCGGTGGCTGCGGGTCTGAAAGTATTTTTCGCCGGGGGCATAGCGCAGCGTCACCGAGAGACTGTTTTCGGCATAGTGACTGTAGGTCCGGCCATAGCCGTCGACAAAGCGCACCCAGGGCGTCGCCTCGCGCCACTCGGTCTTGGCCGTGGCCGACACCGAGAAGTTATTGGCCAGTTCGAGATTATACTCGAGCGAGGTAAGGCGGTGGTAGATGACGCGGTCGTCTTTCATTCGGCGCAGCGACAGGAAGATATTATCCTGATTGGTAAACATATAATGCTGACCGATCTTGTCGATGTCATACATATGGGTCAGGCGCAGCGACTTCATCGGGAACTCGCGCGAATGGTACTTTTTATCAACGAAAGAATATTCAAGTTCTCCTTTATATTTCCATCTGTGATCCTTTGTGCCATAGGCTGCATAGCCTCGAGCGAACCAGCGCTTGCTGAGACCCGAGGTAGTCATGCCGCCTACCCTGAGTCGCGTACCTTCGACCGAGTTGAAGCTCACAGTCGTGTTGACCGGACCGTAGTCAATGCCGTCGGTGAGCGTGACATAACCGTTGAAAAAGGCCTTGAGCACCTTCTCCGTCCAGTAATAGACAGGCATCTTTCTGAGGCGGGCGAACATCTGGTCGACGCGGTTTTCATTAGTGCTGATTGACGCGAGTCTGACATTTTCCCAGTAGGCATCGTCCTTATCTTCGGCGTCTGTCGCCTGTATCAGTTTCTCGGAGTGGCCGAAAACACTCTCGTTCTCAGGACGTTCGAAACCGTGGCTGTCGTAGACGGTATTGCGCCGGGCATAAATGCCGGGAGTGCCGGGCACGGCCGTAATCTCGACCGTGAGGTCGTCGCGCGTTTTCAGGCGCGAGCCATCAGACGCGCGCCTATATATCTGTGAAAGATAGAGTTTGTCGATGAAATTGAGGTTGATGTCGCGCGGCAGACGCATATCGACTTTCTTGATAAACATCGTCGAATCGTTCTCGGGGATGTAGATTTGGCCGATGAAGCCGAAAGCGGCATTGTTGAAAGGATAAAACGAAAGGACGATGCAGCGCTCGTCGTCGATCTCGACCGTGTCGGTGAGATAAAACTTATAGAAATCGACCGCTATCTTCGACAGCGGGCTGACGAAACGGTTCTGCAGCAGGTTGATATCGTCGTCATAGAGGTCGACTTCGCGCATGACGTCCTCGAGGAATGTGCGTATGCCCTGCTCACTGTTGATGCTGTTAAAGCCCTGGCTCCTGACACCCTCGACGCGTTCTTTCTCAGATTGCGGGTCGCGGCGGTAATCAATGTGCGAGAACTTCTCTTTGACGAGGATATTCAGAATCGGCTTGCCCGAGATGTCAGAGGTGTCGATATGCTCTTTGAGGAAGGCGAAATTTCGCATCAGGGCATTGTCTTTATCGCCGTCGAAGTTGTTGATTGCCACCGAAATTTTCTCGTATTTGTCGTAGTTGAAGAAGTCGTTGCGGCGCGGGTCGGTCATGCCGCCGCCGTTTCTGAGCCGACGCGCGAACTCGACGGCAGGATTGTTCTTCTTCGAGTATTTCTTTTTGCGGACAACGACCTCCTGAAGCTCTGTAGTCGAGGGCGAGAGGTAAATCGCATAGGCGTTGACCCGGTTTTTGGTTATCGGCAAGACCTTTTTCTTATAACCGACGCACGAGATGCTGAGGCGCCGAGCGTTGTCAGGCACCGAAATCTCGAATATGCCGCGGTCGTCGGTGACAGTGCCGCGCGCGGTGACCGGGTCGACGACCGACGCGTAGGGCAACGGCTGGTCGGTAATCGAGTCTTTGACAATGCCCTGGATGTAGTAGTCCGAGACGCCTTCGGCATACAGCGGCAGCGCGACCGCGAGCAGAATCACTGCGGCAGCGAGGCGGAGGAGCGTATGTCGAATCATTGTCATGTTTGAAAAATAAATTACATTTGCAGTCGGACTAAAACTTTATAACCAATGGCTAAAGAAATCGAGCGAAAATATCTCGTCACCTCAACTGATTATCGCGACATGGCCTCGCGGGTCAGACACATAACACAGGCATATCTCAGCACCGATCCGCGGTCGACCGTCAGACTCAGAATCATCGACGGCCGCGGCAAGCTGACTGTCAAGGGCATTACCCGCGGCGCTACGCGCGACGAATGGGAGTTTGACATCCCGGCCGACGACGCCCGCGACATGATTGAAGCCTGCGCCTGCTCGAAAATCATCGACAAAGACCGGTATATCGTCGACTATGAGGGCCATCGCTGGGAGGTCGACGAATTCCACGGCGAGCACGAGGGTCTCGTTGTGGCCGAAATCGAGCTCGGCGACGAGGCGGAGCGTTTTGAGAAACCGGGATTCATCGGACGCGAAGTGACGGGCGACACACGATATTACAACTCGTCGCTGGCGGGCATCTGCTGACGGCGCGTGAGCAGGACGACGTTCTCGACATGCTGGGTATGGGGGAACATGTCGACCGGACAGACGGCGTCGACCTTATATTTCACGTCGAGAAGCGCGAGGTCCCGCGCCTGGGTCGCGGGATTGCAGCTGACGTAGACGATTCGGCCGGGCTCGGCGTCGAGAATCACCTTGACGACATCGCCGTGCATGCCTGCGCGGGGCGGGTCGACAATCATCACATCAGGACGGCCGTGGACGGCGACGAAGTCATCGGTGAGGACATTCTTCATGTCGCCGGCGAAAAACTCGGTGTTGTCTATGCCGTTGGCCTGCGAGTTGATGCGGGCATCCTCGATAGCCGACTCGACATACTCGATGCCAATGACTTTGCGGGCCTGACGGGCGACAAAAATAGCAATTGTGCCGGTGCCGGTATACAGGTCATAAACGAGCTCATCGCCGGTCAGACCGGCGAAGTCGCGCACGACACTATATAATTTATATGCCTGACGCGAATTGGTCTGATAGAACGATTTCGGACCGATGCGGAATCGCAGTCCCTCCATCTCTTCCTCAACATAAGGCTTGCCCGAGCAGCAGATGATGTCGAGGTCGCCGATGGTGTCGTTGACCTTGGTGTTGACGACATACTGCAGCGATGTGATTTCGGGGAACTGAGCCTTGACGGCATCGAGGAGGCTGCTTATCTTGGTCATATCGTCCTCGCCGAACGAGAAGACGGCCATGATTTCGCCCGTCGTCAGCACCCTTATCATAAGGTTGCGGATAAAGCCGTGCTGAGCCCTGAGGTCGTAGAACTCATAGCCGGCGCGTTTGACGAAATCCTTGACGAAGAGTCGCAGACGGTTGGTGAAATCGTCCTGAAGATGGCATTTCTTTATGTCGAGCACCTTATCAAAGGCGCCGGGGATATGGAATCCGGCGGCGTCGCGGTCGGGGAAATCCTCGCCCGACGAGAGCTGCTCGTAGGTCAGCCAGCATTTGTTCGAGAAGGTATATTCGAGCTTGTTGCGGTAGGCCCATATCTCGTCGGAGCCGACGATGGGCATAACCTCGGGAAAGTCGACCTTGGCGATGCGCGTCAGCACGTCGATGACCTGCTGGCGCTTGCATTTGAGCTGAAACTCATAGGGCAGATGCTGCCAGCGGCAGCCGCCGCAGATGCCGAAATGCTCGCAGCGGGGCTCGATTCTGATATCGCCGGGACGAACCATCCTGACAACATGGCCCTCGGCGAAAGATTTTTTCTTCTTGTCGAGCTTGATGTCGACGATGTCGCCGGGCGCGGCGAAGGGGACGAAGACAACCATGTCGTCGACTCTCGCAAGGGCGTTGCCTTCGGCTGCGACGTCGGTAATCTCAATATTTTCGAGCGTCGGAAGCGGTTTGCGTTTTCTTGCCATTATCTTTTAATAATAAATTTTCGGCAAAATTACATCATTTAGGTCAAAATTCCATAAAAAACAGCAGGAACTGACGCCGGCGGCCTCCACGACAATCTTAATTAAAGTTTTAAGATGTGATTTTTTGCCATATTGTTTTATAAATCCGCCGAATTATCTTAAATTTGCAAACCGAACATTTTACAAAACGACTAACAGACAAAAACACAAATAGATATTTCTATTTTTCAAATAAATCAAAATAAAGATCAAATGAAAAGAGTTTACACATTCGGTGACGGTAAGGCCGAAGGCAATGCCGAGATGAGAAATCTTCTCGGTGGTAAAGGTGCCAACCTCGCCGAAATGAACCTGCTCGGCATGCCCGTGCCCCCGGGTTTCACCATCACAACAGAAGTATGTACAGAGTACACACAGTATGGTAACTGTCTCTTATACACATCTCCGAGCCCACGAGACGTAGAGGAAT
>CALZQD010000155.1 GCA_945828175.1 uncultured Bacteroidales bacterium
CATACGCCCTTCCTCTACGTCTCGTGGGCTCGGAGATGTGTATAAGAGACAGACGTAGAGGCAGATGTCACATTCGTAGCGGCGCTTGGGCTTGGCTTCTTCCTTGGCTACATCGGGTGCGACGTAGGTCGGAGCGTTCTTGGGTGCTTTGCCTTTAATGACGTTATGATAGTAGGAGTAGGTCATCGGCGTGCCTTGGCCGGGAATGGTGTCGACGAGACGTGCTATGACGAGGACGTGTGTCTCGCATTCAACGAATTGTTCGGCGTCGAGTATCAGTCGTCCGGCGAAGTTGCCGTTGACAATGGGGGCGCCTTCGACAGTTTCATAGCCGAAATCGGCATATTTATCGATGTCGCGGCTGCTGTAGAAGCCGAATTTGCCTATTAGCGCGGGGTCGCTGTCTTCCGAAAGGATTGAGAGCGAAAAGCGGCGCGATTTCTTGATTGCGTCGAGAGTGAAGTTGTTTTTATTGAGCGAAATCGTCAGCAGCGGATTGCTCGACGTCACCTGAAAACAGGTGTTGATGACGCAACCGACAGGGCGACTGCCGTCATTTGCTCCGACGATATACATGCCGTAAGTCAGCTTGAAAAGAACTGTTAAATCCATAATTTATTGATTTTAAAAAGATTAGTCTATTAAAATTATACGCCTGATTATCGCGAATTGTTCAGCGTTTTCAATTAGCGGCATGCAAATAATTGATATTGCGACCACCTTCGCCGCTGTCGCGCTCTCAGCGGCTCGAGCAAGGCCTCTGAATCCCATTTGAATTCAGGCCGGTCTTGCTGCTGCCGGATATAAACGCTGTTTTTTCGTAAAGCCATAATTATGTGCTTTTTTCTCCGGCAAATATAAATATTTTCGGAGAAAACAGCAATTATTCGCCGCAAGTTTGCGGTGAATAGGGGCGTTTTTCGCCACATTCGGGCTGCGGAGGCGGTGTATTTGCTTACAAAACAGACTCGAATGAGTCGGGTAGGTGGGTCGAGAGGATGCGCCAGGGGGCGGGGTAGAGGTTGTTTGAGCGGTTGCCGAGGTTTTTGACGAAGCCGAGGGGGCGGCCGCCGTAGGTGAGCAGGACGAAGCTGCGCGGGGCGTCGATGGTGACGGCTTCGCGGCGCAGATAGGTCATGGCCGTCGGATAATCGACTTCAACCGTGGGGAATGCGTCGGCACACAATGCTGTCGACAGGGCAAGCGACTGTGACGGTATGAGGTCTTTGCCTTTGACCGTGGCGACGGTCAGTCCGGCCGAAACGACGTCGAGAGCCTTGAGGATTGGTGCGGCTTTCGCGGCAAGAGCAGCCGGCAGAGCCGTTATCGTATCGTCGGCGACAGTGATTTTATAATCGCCGTCAAGGAACGATGCTGCCGTCTTTTCAAGAGCGTTATCCTTGCTCTTCCCGGCGTTTTTAGCCGGACGTGTCGCGGCTGAACCGTCGTCAGCCGAGTCGCCGTTTTTGCGGATAACGGCCATGAACAGGCCCTCGCCGCGGGTGCGGCCGGGGATGAAGCGGTAGCAGTGATGCGGGGTGTCGATGCCACGGGCGATACAGTCAAAGCTGTCAAGAGGGGTTACGACTGTTTCGCCGCCGAGTTCGCGGCAGATATAATCGACCATTTCCTCGTTTTCGAGGCGGTTGAAGGTGCAGGTGCTGTAGATGAGGAATCCGCCGGGTTTGAGCGCCGGCCAGAGATTGTCGACAATCTCGCGCTGACGGGCGGCACATTCGTGCACGAGCGATGGAGTCCACTGGGCGACGGCTTCGGGATCCTTACGCATCATGCCTTCGCCCGAGCAGGGGACGTCGGCGGCGATGATGTCGAAGGTCGAGCGCAGTTTTCTGAAACGCGCAGTGTCGCCGCGCGAGACAACCACGCCGGGGTCGCCCCATTTGGCGATGTTCTCGGCAAGGATGGCGGCGCGCTTGAAATCGTATTCGTTGGCGACGACAAGCGAGCTATCGGGCAGGCTGTCGATGGCTGCCGTGGTCTTACCGCCGGGCGCGGCGCAGGCATCGAGATAGACCTGAGGACCGCGGCTCTCGGTCAAGGTCGCTACGACAGCCGAGATGGCCATCGACGAGGCATCCTGGACGTAATAGAGTCCCTGATGGAAAGCGGGGTCGAAAGTAAACGGCCGCCGGCCGTCGAGATAGAAGCCCGAGGGACACCAGGCGACACGGTCGGCACCGTCAGGCACGGCGACACCCTTGCGGCGGTTGACGCGCACCGACACTTCGGGCGCGGTCGACGACAGCGCCTCGCAGAGCCCTGTAAGACACGGGGCGCCGTATGACTCAATCTGCTCGATAAATTGCTGCGGTAGGTTCATTTCTGTCTCGGTGATAGCAGTCTGACGACTTCGTTGCGTAGATATGGCAGCCCGACGCGGAAGGGCACGGGCAGCTCGGGATGGAACACCCCGAGATAGGCTTCGGCGACATCGATGCCGTAGTGTTCGGCAAGGATGAAGCGGTAGATGCTGATCTGCAGGGCGTAGTGGACGTAGACCGTGTCGGGCAGATTCTCGAGCGGCGCGAGCCCCGTGCGATTATAGCTGTTCATGCAGATTCGGCCCGAGGCGTCGACGACTTTGTTTGAGCGCTTCCAGTCGTAGATCGTGAATTTCGAGCCGTCGTACTCGAGGAAATCAAGAGTCCCGGCGATGGCATAACGGCGGCTGAAAATGCGCCACTCGGTGCGGTATGGCTTGAGATGGTAGTTTCGGGCAAAGGTCGCGAAACGGGCGAAAGTCGGGTCTCCGGCGACCTCGTCGCCGAGAGTCTCGCCGAGATAATGTCGCTCGATGCGCTCGTGCATCAGCGTGCCGAGCTCGCGGGCCTCGCGTCCGCGCTGCTCCCAGAGGTCGAGCAGGCGCTGCTTCTCCTCCTCATGGCCGAAGGATTTCTTCGTGGCCCAGTATTCGGCGTCGAACTTGTTGAAGCAGTTTTCGACCAGAGTCGTCACCGACTCAAGCTCTTCCACGCCGTCGAGAATATATTTATGTGTCTCGGGGTAGAAGGCGAGGCGGCAGTCGCGTTCGTGACGGTTGAGGTCGTTGCAGTTCATCGCTCGTTACTGTTTCGGGGTGGTTTCGTCCCAGCGGTACATCTTGTCGCTGGGTCGGATTTTAGCAGGTACGGCTATCGAGAAGCTGTCGCCTTTGACAGCCTTGTCGACCGACTTGCGGGCGACATAAATCTCTTTGACTGTGATGATAAGCGCGCCAGTCGTCGGACCGGTGATGACAACCTCGTCGCCGATATTGATCTCGCCGGCTTCCATATAGAACTCGGCGACGCCGAGCTTCGAGAAGTATTTGACGCCCTTGGCGATATAATGCTTGACGCGCGTCGCCGACGAACCGTATTTCGCCGACCATTCACCGAGGCGCTGGCCGAGGTAATAACCGTCCCAGAAGCCGCGGTTGAAGATGAGGCGCAGACGCTCGTCCCAGGCGGCGATTTTCTCTTCGCCGTAAGTGCCGTCGACGATGGCATCGATGGCCTGCGAATAGCACTCGACGGCTATCTTGACATACTCGGGTCCGCGGGCGCGGCCCTCGATTTTGAAAACTGTCACCCCGGCGTCAATCATCTTGTTGAGGAAGTGGATGGTCTTGAGGTCTTTGGGCGACATTATATATTTGTTCTCGACCTTGAGCTTGTCGCCGGTCTCGAGGTCGGTGACCTCATAGCTGCGGCGGCATATCTGGGTGCAGGCGCCGCGGTTGGCGCTCGAGTTCATCTCGTGGAGGCTCAGGTAACATTTGCCCGAGACGGCCATGCAGAGCGCGCCGTGGCAGAACATCTCGATGCGGATGAGATTGCCTTTGGGGCCGCGGATGTCCTCGCGGCGTATGGCGTCGCTGATGGCCTTGACGCGGTCGAGGCTGAGCTCGCGGGCGAGCACGACGACGTCGGCGAAGGCGGCGTAAAACCTTACGGCCTCGATGTTCGAGACGTTACACTGCGTCGAGATATGCACCTCAACTCCGCGCGAGCGGGCATAGCTGATGGCGGCGATGTCGCTGGCGATTATGGCCGAAATGCCCGAGCAGGCGACGGCGTCGATGATGCGGCGCATTTCGGCGAGGTCGTCGTCATAGAGTATGGTGTTGACCGTCAGGTATGACTTGACTCCGGCACGGTCGCAGGTCGCGGCTATGTCGCGGAGGTCGTCGAGGGTAAAGTTGACGCTCGAGCGCGAGCGCATGTTGAGGTTCTCGACGCCGAAGTAGATGGCGTCAGCGCCGGCGTCGATGGCTGCGGCGAGCGATTCGTAGCTGCCGACCGGAGCCATTATTTCAAAATCGTGTCGGTTCATATCGCGTGATGTAGATATACAACAAAACTTATCCTCGGGCAGCGGCTGTGTCTGCGCTGAGGATAAGCTGTGTTCGTTTTGTCCGTTGTAGCGCTGTGATTATTCTGCGCCCTGGTCGCCGGCGGCGGGAATAACGGGAGTCGACTGAGAGTCGAACTGGTTGGCGGGAATGGCGGGAGCCTCGGTCTGCTGGGTGCGGATGGCGGTGTCTGCGCTCACTTTGGGCATTGTGAATGCCGAGATGATTGACAGGAGGACAATCAGGCCGGCGAGGGTCCAGGTGAGGTTCTCGATGCCCGATTTGGTCTGACGGACACCCATGACGGCGTTGGCACCTGCAAACTGAGATGAAAGACCGCCGCCTTTTGATTTCTGAATCAGTACTACGCCGATAAGCAGAATTGCGACGATTACAGTGGCTACGATGATGATGATATGCAACATAGTTTTAAAAATATATCTGATTTATTGGGCCTGTCTTGCGGCCTTTAGTTTCTGAATTTTTATAAGTTTCTGCAAGAAACGCAATTGGTCTGCAAAGTAAATACTTTTTTTCGGATATTTCAAGCTTAAATTGTAAATTATTTCATGAGCGCGCTCGTAACGGCCCTGTTTTA